>JAYUBA010001209.1:0-3670 GCA_043741075.1 Frigoriglobus sp. | reverse complement strand
CATCGTCAACCCGCCGTCGATGGCGGAGACGGTGGAAATCCTGAAGGGGCTGCGCGACCGGTACGAGGCGCACCACCGCGTCCAGATCACCGACCACGCGCTGAAGGCCGCGGTCGAACTGAGCGAGCGGTACATCACCGGGCACTGCCTGCCGGACAAGGCCATCGACGTGATCGACGAGGCGGGGGCGCGGGTCCGCCTCAAGGGCATGACCCGGCCGCCGGACCTGAAGGAACTCGACGAGAAGATCGGGAAGCTGAACCAGGAGAAGGAAGCGGCCGTGATGGACCAGGACTTCGAGCGGGCCGCGGCCCTGCGCGACCAGTCCGAGAAACTGCGCAAGGAGAAGGAGACCACGCACAAGCAGTGGCGCGAGAAGGCCAAGGAGGCCGACGGGGTGGTGGACGAGGAGGTGGTCGCGGAGGTCGTCAGCAAGATGACCGGCGTGCCGCTCCGCAAGGTGGGCGAGGACGAGACGAAGCGGCTCCTGAACATGGAGGCCGAGCTGCACAACACCGTCATCAGCCAGAACGAGGCGATCCACTCGATCGCCAAGGCGGTGCGCAAGAGCCGGTCCGGCATGAAGGACCCGAAGCGGCCCATCGGCAGCTTCATCTTCGCCGGCCCGACCGGCGTCGGCAAGACGCTGCTCGCCAAGCAGGTCGCCAAGTTCATGTTCGGCGACGAGAACAACATCGTGCAGCTCGACATGTCCGAGTACATGGAGAAGCACAACGTGTCGCGGCTGGTGGGCGCGCCGCCCGGCTACATCGGGTACGAGGAGGGCGGCCAGCTCACCGAGAAGATCCGCCGCAAGCCGTACTCGGTGGTGCTGCTCGACGAGATCGAGAAGGCGCACCCGGACGTGTGGAACATGCTCCTCCAGATCATGGAAGAGGGGCGGCTGACCGACAACGTGGGCCGGGCGGTGGACTTCAAGAACACCATCCTCATCATGACCACGAACATCGGGGCCGAGACGATCGTCGATCAGGGCGACATGAACTCGCCGTGGACCAAGGGCATCCGGAAGGACACCGAGACCAGCTACCAGGACATGCAGAAGAAGCTCCGCGGGCGCATGGAGAAGGAGTTCAAGCCGGAGTTCCTGAACCGGCTCGACGAGATCATCGTGTTCCGCAAGCTGACCCAGGAGGACCTGAAGCAGATCGTGAACATGGAGCTGGCGAAGGTGGCCAAGCGGTTGCTCGAGAAGGGGATCAAGCTGACCGTGCTGGAGGAGGCGAAGGAGTACCTGATCGAGAAGGGGTCCAGCACGGAGTACGGGGCGCGCCCGCTGCGCCGGGCCATCGAGCAGTACCTGGAGGACATGCTGGCCGAGGAACTGCTCCGCGGCACGTTCCAGGGCGCCGACGGCCTGGTGGTGAAGATCGTGGAGGAGAACGGCGAGAAGAAGCTGAGCTTCGACACCAACGTCCCGGCCCCGGCCGTCGTCGCCGGCCAGCCGTAGGAAGCCGCTCGCGGCTTCGCGGGCACACCCCAAGAAGGCCACCGGGTTGCACCCGGTGGCCTTACGCACGCGCGGGCACACGTTTGGAATGGGCGTTCGAGGAAGCCCGGTCGCTCGGCCACGACTACGTCTGTACCGAACACCTTATTCTGGGACTGTTGCGCGAGAACGGGTGTGTTGCAGCGATGGTGTTGGATGAGTGCGGCGTGACGCTCAACCGCGTTCGCAAGGAAGTGGCTTCGCTAAACGCACCGTCCCCGTTGATCGTCACCGACGGAGTGTGAACCTCTACCGCACGCGGTACACGAAGTACGCGTCATCGGCATAGACTTCTGTCAGGTAGCCTGCCAAGACGCCCTTCGCCCGCGGCACGACAACATGCGTGATCCCCTCGCGCTTCATCCAGTCGCGGTAGTGCGGGTAATCGCGAACGTATTTGGCGTAGAAATCGGTCGCCCAAATCATCCGCCGGCGCCACTCCAGTACCTCGGCCGGCGCGTACGGCACCGACTTGAAATCGACGTAGACGCACGCCCCGGTCGCGAGCCGGAACCGCTGTAGATCGACGGGAATCTGATTCGTCCCCGGCTTCGCGCGGGGCGGCGGCGGCGCGAACGTGTTGGACACCGCCCCGCGACCCGTCCCCACCGCCGGGAACTGCACCGGGAGCAGGTACACGTCGTCCGGTCCCGCGGTCGCGCGGACGTGGTCGTACAGTTCGCGTTCGTCCGCGGTGCGGTAGCCGAGGCCGCACGCGGTCACCGCCGCGCCGCCCGCGACCAGCGCGACCAGCCCCGCGACCGCGAGCCGCTCGCCCCACGATTTCTGTTCGCCCTCTCCCCTTGCGGGAGAGGGCAGCGAGCGAAGCGAGCGGGTGAGGGGTGAAACGTCACTCCCATCGGGTCGCGCCCCCTCACCCGTCGGCGAAGCGCCGCCACCCTGTCCCGCAAGGGGAGAGGGCCAAGACCGCCACGCGATAACCTTCGCCAGAATAACGGCCGTCGCGACCGGCACGAGCAGCACCGAGATGCGCCACGGGAACATCAGCGCGAGCGCGTGCCCGCCGGTCGCGAGTTGAAGTGCCGTCAGCAGGGCACAACCGGCCGTCGCGACCGCGAGAGGGGTGAACAGCGGTGTGCGGCGGAGGAGGAACAGGCCGGCACCGATCCACGCGAGTTGCGCGCCGGCGACCGCGTCGAACCACCGCGCCGGGACGCTGTGGTGCGGGATGCGCACCTCCGCGAGGATGCGGTACGCCCGGTCGGCGGTGTACGGCTCCGCCGAAAACTCGCGCACGTTGTAAATCACCGCCGGACTGACCACCGCGAGCGCCACCGCCCCGACCACAGCGGCCTTCCGCCACTCGCCGCGCCGGGCGAGCGCGGTCATGAAGCCGAGCGTGAGCAGCGCGGAGTGGAGTACGTAGGTGCCGTGGCACGCGACCGCCAGGGCGACGAGCGCGGCGGCGAGCACCGCCCGTCCGTGCGCGAACGCGGCCACCGCGACGAGCAGCAGCACCCCGAACGCGGACGGCTGAATCCCCGGACCGAGCAGGTACTGCGCGGCGAGGCCCGCTTGCAAGTACCACGGGTAATCGACGCCGGTCAGTTGTACCGACGCCCAGCGCAGGATCGCGGCGTGCGCGGCGGTGAACAGCGCGGCGAACGTAATGCGCGCGGCCCGCGTGTCCGGGACGCCGGGCACCGCCGCTACCAGCCACCGCGCCGCCAGGACGTACCCCATGAGGAGCGCGAAGTACGCCGGCTGAAGCAGCCACGGCCCCGCGGTCGCGTAGGTCGCCGCGACCAGCGCGGAGAACAGCGGGGTCGGGTCGCGGGTGGTCGCGAGCCAGTCGTTCGCGAGGTGCCCGTGGTGCGCGAGCGCCGCCCCGTGCAATAGGTACTGGTTCTGGTTCGAGTAGTACAGCGGCGACTGGGTGTGCGCCGCCGCGAACGCGACCGCGAGCAGGAGCGCTTCGAGGAGGTGCCGGGTCGGCGCGTGAGCGGGTTGCGACATGCGACTGTTTTACGAAGCGCCGCGCGACCGCCCGCTACCGACGCTCGTAGAAGTTGCCGGGGAGCCGCCGCACCGCCTTCTTCAGTTCGAGTTGCATCAGGGTGCGCGCGAGGTCGCCGGCGGGCAGGCCCAGCTCGCGGGACAGTTCGTCCGCGTGCCGCTTCGCGGCGAGCGCGTCGTACA
>JAYUBA010001208.1:0-3673 GCA_043741075.1 Frigoriglobus sp. | reverse complement strand
CTTGAGGCGGTGAACAGAGCCAACGTCCGCAAACTCATTCTCGCCTACCTGGTGACCGGAGACATCGACCAACAAGAGTCTCGGCTCCGAAAACAAGGCATCCCGACAACGCGAACCCCGATTCCGTTGCGGCGGTTGTGGAATCTGTCCGCAGTCTCGCGGATTAACATCATTCGTCTTGGGATGCACAACTGCATTCCCTGGCGGTTTATGGACATGCTCGCCATGGGTGCCTCGGTCGTCTTCGATCAGCGCCCACAAACGACTTGGGTTCCACCACTTCAGCCTGATCGACACTACCTCGACCTCGGGTTGACCGTCCAGGCCGGGCGGGGGGTAGCAGACGACCGCGCCTATGCAGAGGTGCCCCGCTTCCTCGAAGAACTCGTGCGGAACCCAAGTAGGGCAGTCGCTCTGGGTCACGAAGCCGCTGCTTACTTCGACACCTATGCGCAACCGATTGCCGTTGGATGGCGGTTAATAGCGCATCTCACGCAGAGGATTTCGTAGCCGCTTGGTTTGGCACTGGCAGTTGGCGCGCGACTCGGTAATTCTGGAAGACGATGAGTGCCCCTAATCAATCACAGGAGAACTGCCGAGGTGGCCGTCCCACTGCACATCGTTCACGGGGTTCTCAGCCTCGATGTCGGGGGGCTGGAGCGGATCGTCCTGAGCCTCGTGCGCGCCGGACGCCTGCGCGGACACCGCGTCACCGTTGTGTGCGTGGAACGACCGGGCATGCTCGCGGCCGAAGCGGAAGCAGCGGGGGCGACCGTCGTGAGCCTCGACAAACCGCCCGGACGGCTCCCCGGCTACGTCACGAAGGCCGGTGACGTTCTGACCGGGTTGAAACCCGACGTACTCCACACCCACCAGATCGGCGCCGCCTGGTATCTCGGACAGGCCGCGCGGTCGCTCGGCGTCCCCGTGCTGCACACGGAACACGGGAACGAGTTCGCCCGCTCTCCGAGTTGGATAAAGACGTTGAAGGTTCGTCTGTTCCTTCGCCAAACTGCCCAGTTCATCGACAAGTTCTGCTGTGTGTCGCAGGAGATCGCAGGCGCGGTCACCCGGTGGTGGACAGTCGCGCGAACGAAAGTCGAAGTCGTTCCCAACGGGATTGAGACCGACGCGCCCGACGATCTGCCATCTCCCGCGGCAACTCGCGCGTCGCTCGGTATCGCTGAAGACGCTCCCGTGATCGGAACCGTGGGCCGACTGACGGAAGTGAAGCGGCAAGACTTGCTCGTCCGGGCGGTGGCGAAACTCCGCACGACGATCCCGGACGTGCGGTTAGTTCTGGTCGGCGACGGCGCGGAGCGGTCGCGGCTCGAAGCCCTGGCGCGGGAAGTGGGCCTCACCGGCCGCGCCCACTTTGTCGGCTATCAATCTCGCCCGGAGCAGTACCTTCGTATTATGACCGCGTTCGCTCTGACGAGCCGGTCGGAAGGGTTTCCGGTCGCGCTCTTGGAAGCGTGGCGGGCCGGCGTACCGGCTGTTTGTTCGGCGGTCGGTGGGATCCCGGGCGTCCTCACACACGAAACAGACGGCCTCTTATTCCCCTACGAGGATGAGGCGGCGTTGATCTCCTCCCTATCTCGCCTTCTTGAGGATCGGGCACTGCGGGCGCGACTGGCGGGCGCGGGCCACAGGGTCGTTCGAGAGCGGTACTCTCTTCAGCGGATGGCGTCCGAGTATGAGGCGAGGTACCGCGCGCTCATCGCCGCCCGAACGGGGGTGAAGTGATGCGAATCCTGGCGATGACGAACTTGTATCCGAACCCGTTCCAGCCGCAGCGGGCGACGTTCAACCGGCACCAGTTCCGCATCCTCGGACAGCACCACCCGGTGCAAGTGATTGCTCCGATCGCCTGGACCGATGAGATCAAGGCTCGCCGCAGCGGTGCCGCTCGACTCCCAGCAGGTCGGCGGATCACCCTCGACGGATTGACTGTCGATCATCCGCGCTACATATTTCCTCCGAAAATCGCTCGGGGTTGGTACGGACATTTCTACCGAGCGTGCGTGAAGAAGACGTTCCGCCGGGCCGTCCGCGAGTTCGCACCCGACCTCGTCTTCACCCCGTGGGCTTACCCGGACGGGTGGGCCGCCGTGCGCCTCGGCCACGCCGCCAACCTCCCCGTGGTGCTTCAAGTTCACGGCTCGGACATCCTGTTGCTCGATCAGCAGCCGAGTAAGAAGCGGCGCACAACCGAAGCCGTTCGCACCGCAGACGGGGTCGTCGCGGTCAGTCACGACCTCGCCGGCCGCCTGATCCGGATGGGCGTATCGGAAGCCAATGTCCGCGTGATCCACGATGGAGTCGATCGCACCCTATTCGCACCCGGCGACAAGACCCAAGAGCGAGCGGTTCTGAACCTTCCTTCGGACGAACGGTTACTCCTGTTCGTCGGCAACTTAGTGCCGGTGAAAGCGATCGACGTGCTCCTCCGCGCGTGTGCCGATCCTGTTCTCAAGGGTCACAATTTCCGGCTCGTCGTTGTGGGACAGGGACCGCTGCGCCCGGCCCTCGAACAACTCGCCGTACAACTCGGGATTGCGGATCGAGTCCGATTCGCCGGCTCTCTCGCGCAGACGGAACTCCCACGTTGGTATCGCGCGGCAGACGTATTCGTTCTGCCGAGCCACTCGGAGGGCGTTCCGAACGTGCTGCTCGAGGCGTCGGCGTGCGGCACGCCGTGGGTCGCCAGCCGCGTCGGCGGGATACCCGAGATCGCGCACCTCGGCACGAGCCGTATGGTGACGCCGAACACGCCCGGCGAACTCGCACAGGCGATTCGCGAGACGCTCACGGCTCCGCCTCAGGCGCTCCCGCCCGGCCCGAGACCGCGTGAGGAGGCGGTGGCAGAACTCATCGGCTTTCTGAACGAACGGCTCGGATGTGGCCGGACCCCCGCGAGGTAGCATGTCGACTCCGCCCCCGCGCGCCCACCCGCCCCTCCCGCCGCTGGTCGGCCGGGACATGCTCTGCTTCAGTCACGACTGGGCCGGGGATCCGCTGTCGAAGACCCACCTGATGCGGCTGCTCGCCCGGGACAACCGGATCCTCTGGGTGAACTCGATCGGCTACCGCTCGCCGTCGCTCGGCAGCAAGCGCGACCTCGGCCGGATCGTGCAGAAACTGAAGGCGGTCGCCGAACCCGTTCGCGAGGTGGAGAAGAACATCTTCGTGTTCAACCCGCTCTCGGTTCCGGCCTTCGGGAGTTCCCTCCTGCGGGGCCTGAACGCGCGGTCGCTGAAATGGCAGGTGCGCCGGGCGATGCGGAGGCTCCGGTTCCGCCGGCCGATCAACTGGGTGTTCAACCCGGCCGCCGGGGTGCTCGCGGGCGCGTTGGGCGAGGAGCAAATTGTCTATTACTGTGTGGACGAATACACCGCGTTCAAAGGGGTCGATACCGCCGCGCTGGCGGTGGTCGAGCGCGCGCTCATCGACAGGGCGGATCTCGTGATCGTCTCGGCCGAGAAACTGTTGCACTCCAAGCAGTCACCTCACGCACCGACGCTGCTCGTCCGCCACGGGGTGGACTACGACCACTTCGCCACCGCCACCCACCGCGGCACCGTCGTCCCCGACGAAATCGCCCGGCTGCCGAAACCGGTCGTCGGGTACTTCGGGTTGATCTCGGACGACTGGGTCGATGTCCCGCTTCTGG
>JAYUBA010001207.1:0-3674 GCA_043741075.1 Frigoriglobus sp. | reverse complement strand
TTGCCGTCCGCGAGGGTGACGATGCGGTGGACGACGTAGCGGCCGGTGCCGTTGCGGGTGCGGAACACGGTCGGCTGGTTGAACGGGAACTCGGTCGGGTACGGGGTGAGGAGCGGGAGCAGGTCGGTCGGCGGGTTGCGCGGCGGGCCGAGGAACCGGGCGCGCAGGTCCGGGTCGTCCCCGGCGGCCAGCGCCACGAACTCCAGGTCGCTGATGACGTACCGCTCGCCCGCGAACGGCGGCACCTCGCGCAGCACCTTCTGGCGGCCGACCCCGCCGGTCTCGTCCGCGCCGGACGCGATAGCCATCGCGGTGTACACGTGCATGTACCGCAGGCCCGGATCGAGGTCGAGCAGCAGGTACACCGCGTGCGGCGAGTTGAACCACGCGATCACCGCGCCGCCCTTCACGTCCCGCGCGCGGAAGTATTCGGCCACCTCCGCGATCTCCTCCCACCCGATCGACGCCTCGTGCGGCGGGTGCAGGCGGAGCCGGTCCCACAGCACGTACCGCTCGGCGTCGGGCATGTTCAGCCGCCAGCACGCGGGCCACAGCCGCATCCGGGCGGGGTCGGCGAGGGGGTGGCGCGGGACGTACCGGGCGCGCGCCTCCGTGCCCAGCGCGCCCAGTTCCGCCCGCGCGTTCGGGTCCGCCTCGGCCGCGAGCCACGCCCCGCTCGTCACCGCCAGCCACAGGAGCACGACGAGGGTCCACGCCCACCGGTGGGACGCCCAGATGACGAGCATCAGGAGCGTTTCGGGCACATGCGCGTACTGGAACCCGCGCTGGACGTAGAACGACTGCGCGGCCCACACCAGGTACAGCCCGCCGACGGCACCGCGCACGAACCGGGCGTCGGCGCCGGCCCGCTTGTCCCAGAGCAGCCCCGGCAGCCACCGGCCGAGCCAGCCGCCCCTGGGCGTGGCCGCCGGCGCGCCGTCGGGGGGCGCGGGACCGACCGCGCGGGCGCGGCTCGACCACGGGGCCATGTCCAGCACGGACAGGAGCGCGAGCGGGACCGTCGGGATCAGGCCCAGGCTCCACGGCGGGAACCAGTGGAGTTCCTGTTCCACCCGCGTGGGGAGCTCGCGCCGGGCGAGCGTCATGTACAGCGGGTTCCACTCCATGAACACGTCGAGGAACGGCCCGCCCGTGCCGGACGCGACGAGCCACACGACGCCGGGCACCCCGGCCGCGAGGCCGCCGAGCAGGTTGCCGAGCAGGTCGGCCCCGGCCGCGCGCCACGGCCGCCGGTGTTCGCCCGCCAGCCGCCGCGCGGTCAGCAGCCACACGGTCAGCGCCAACAGCGCGACGTGCGGCTTCATCCACACCGCCGCGCCCCAGAGCAGCCCCTCGTAGAACGAGCGGCGGAGGGGGGACGTGTTGTCTTGGCCCTCTCCCCTTGCGGGAGAGGGTGGCGGCGCTTCGCCGACGGGTGAGGGGTCGCTTTGCGGTGAGAGTGACGCTTCACCCCTCACCCGGCTCGAAGACTCGCCACCCTCTCCCGCAAGGGGAGGGGGCAAAATCACATTCCCCATGCCGCGGCGCAGCCGGAGCGCGACGGCCGCGAGGCCGGGCAGCGCCATCCACGTGTCCCGTTGCGCGTGCGACATCTCCGCCGTGAACGGGTAGAATAGCGCCGCGCCGGCGATCGCCCACCACCGCCCCGCCCGCGTCGCGCCGCCCCACTTCGCGAGCCGGTCGAGGAGTACCACCACGCCCAGGACGACGACCAGATCGACCACCCGGACGGCGATCGCGTTGGGGCCGAACAGCGCGTACAGGGCGGTCATCGCCCACACGAAGCCGGGCAGGTTGGTGTCGAACAGGTCGCGGTAGTGGACCCCGCCGTGCAGCAGGTTGCGGGCGGCCATCTGGTAGAGGGTGATGTCGCACCACGGCGGCGACCGCAGGAACAGCGGCAGCCCGCCGACGAGCGCGACGGCCGTGAGCGCCCGCGGCAGCCAGACGGACCGCCACGGGATGCAGGGGGGGACGGGCATGAGGGCAACGAGCGCAGGGGAACGGGTCGCGTACGTCGTGCTAGGATACGACTCCGTACCGGGCACCGGCCAGACTCGTCGCGCCGGGCGCGAACCCGCGGCCCCCGGCGGTGTCTGACGGGTGAAGATTTACCGCGAACACCCCTTGAATGGAAACACCGGACCTTCCAAAATATCAGCGACTGGCCCCTTTAGCTCAGTTGGTAGAGCAGCTGACTCTTAATCAGCGGGTCCTCGGTTCGAGCCCGAGAGGGGGCACTGACTTTTAAGCCTTTCAGCCGAAGCGTTTCACGCTTACCCCGGCTTTAGCCGGGCGCGGCTTCCGAACCCTGCAACTGTGGAATTTTCCACAGTGCAACGGAAGCACGAACGTGAAGCGTAAACAAATCCCGTCCTACGTCCTGCACAAGCAATCTGGTCGCGGTCGTCTCGTCTGGACCGACACGGCCGGCATTCGCCAACAGAAACTGCTTCCCGGCACGTTCAACTCACCGGAATCGTTGGTTGCGAAGGCGCGGCTGGAGTTGGAGATCGCCACGTCCGCCGTGGCCAGGCCGACCGACAAGACCACCGACCACATCAGCGTGGCCGAAGTGCTGGTTGCCTACCTGGAACACGCCAAGCGGCACTTCCGCCGTGACGATGGCACGGTCACGCGCGAAGTGGACGAATACAAATTGGTGATCCGCCACGTCCGTGAACTGTACGCCGAGACGCCCGCCCCGAACTTCGGTCCGTTGGCACTGAAGGCGGTTCGCCTGCGGTTCGTGCAAGCGGGCTGGTCCCGCAAGACCATCAATCAGCGGGTCGGCCGGATCGTACGCATCTTCAAGTGGGCGGTGAGCGAAGAACTGGTCCCGCCGGCCGTACACCAGGGACTTACCGCCGTCGGCGGGCTGCAGCGCGGCCGCACCGATGCGCACGAGAATAAACCCGTCGAACCGGTAAACGACGCGACCGTAGACGCGACCTTGCCGTTCCTGAATCGCCACGTCCGTGGGTTGGTCGAACTGCAACGATTGACGGGCTGCCGACCAGGAGAAGCCTGCACGATCCGCCGGGCTGACCTCGACACCGGAGGAGCCGTCTGGCTGTACCGGCCGGCTCACCACAAGACCGCGTGGCGCGGCAAGACTCGGATCATTGCCATCGGGCCGCGGGCGCAAGAACTGCTGAAGAATTACTTCACTCCCGACATCAACGACTCCCTGTTCTGCCCGCGTCGCGGCGTCGAGGAACTCCGCGCGGTGCGGGCCGCGAATCGCAAGACGCCGCGGTGGCCGTCCCACCAGAACCGTAACGCCGCGAAGCGGGTGAAGAACCCGAAGCGGACACCGGCGGACCTGTACGACGTGATGAGCTACGCGCACGCGGTCAAGCGGGCCGCGATCAAGGCGAAGGTGTCCCACTGGCACCCCAACCAACTTCGTCACACGTTCGCGACACATGTGCGTAAACAGCACGGGCTGGAAGCCGCACAAGTGATGCTCGTGCCACACGTCAATGGCCGCGCTGCCGTTCTTCCGCTCCCCGCAGCCCGATCGTTCGTGGATAACCGCCGCAGGGGCCGTCCTCGACGGGGCCGCCCTCCTGCGTTCTTCGATCGACATCGAAAAAGACGCTCACGTCGACCTCTGCCTCCGCGCCGGATACCTCAGTTTGCGGCGGGTC
>JAYUBA010001206.1:0-11774 GCA_043741075.1 Frigoriglobus sp. | reverse complement strand
GCGGCGCGGCCCGCGCCTTCGCCCGCGCGAGCGCCGCCTCGATCTTCCGGAACAGCGCCTCCCAGTTCACCGGCTTCGTCTCGAACTCCTCGCACCCGGCCGCGAACGCCTTGTCGCGCGCGTCGGCGGTGGCGTGCGCCGACAGCACGACGACCGGGATGGCCGCGGTCGCCGGGTCGGCCTTGATGCGCCGCGTCGCCTCCCACCCGTCGATGTCCGGCAGCCCCAGGTCCATCAGCACGAGGTCGGGCTTCTCGCTCCGCGCCAGCGCCACCGCCTGAAGCCCGGTCTCGGCGGGGATGACCGCGTACCCCTTCCGCTCCAGCCGCCGCCGGAACAGGTCGCGGTTCACCTGTTCGTCTTCGACCAGTAGAAGGCGCGTCATGGGAGTCACTCACGAAACGAGCACGACGCGGAAGCCGGTGGCCGCGTCGCGCTGGTGCGGGGCGAGCGCGTTGCGGTACGCGGCGCGGCACGCGGTCGCCTGGTTCTTCCACGAGCCGCCGCGGAGCACGCGGGACCGGCCCGCCGCCGGCCCCGGCGGGTCGCGCAGCGGCAGGGTGGCATAGTACGCCTCGGCGTACCAGTCGGCACACCACTCCCACACGTTGCCGTGCATGTCGCCCAGCCCCCACGCGCTGGCCGGGTAGCGGGTCACCGGCGTCGTGCGGCCGACGCCCGCGGCCGGTTCGGCTTCGCCGTGAGGGTACGCGGCGTCGAAGTTACCGTGCGTGGCGTTGAAGCTCTCGCCGAACGCGAACGGCGCGGTGCCG
The DNA here is from genome assembly GCA_043741075.1 of Frigoriglobus sp. Lineage (GTDB taxonomy): Bacteria > Planctomycetota > Planctomycetia > Gemmatales > Gemmataceae > Gemmata. The sequence continues at coordinate 11,001 of JAYUBA010001206.1, read as the reverse complement.
CCGGCGCGGGCCGCGTACTCCCACTCCGCTTCGGTGGGGAGCCGGTACCCGCGACCCGCGGCGCGTTCCTCCGCCCGCTCCGAAAGCTTCCGACAGAACGCGACCGCTTCGTCCCACGACACGCTCTCGACCGGGTGTTCCGGCCCGCCGCCTTCGGCCGCTGTGAAGCGCGCCGGGTTCTTGCCCATCACCGCGAGGTACGCGGCCTGCGTGACGGGGTGAACGCCGAGGTAGAACGCGTTGCCGACGACGACCTCGTGAACCGGCCCCTCGTTCGCGCGGTGCCCCCGTTCGTCGGCCGGCGACCCCATCGTGAACTTCCCCGCCGGGATCAGCACGAAGGCCATGCCGACGGAGTTGGTGAGCGCCTTCGGCCCGGCACTCGCGGGCGCGCCGCCGAGTACGTCGTCGAGTACGCGGCCGAGATCGGCCCGGCGCGCCGACCGCCGGCCCTCGCGCTTCACGTCGTCGCCCGGTTCCGGCATGGTGTCTCACTTCTTCGTGGGGTGGGCCTCCCGGCCTGCCACCGCTTCGGCAGGCCAGGAGGCCCACCCCACATGGTTTGATCGCACCGCCGCGCACAGCTTACCCGATCCGCACGGTAACTCTACGCCCCCCGCCCAACTGTCCTTTCGCCGCGCGGCCCGTTCAGCCGAGAAAGAACCAACCGACCGCGAGCGTATCGTGGTCGGCGGACCGCGCCGCTACAATCGGTACGCCCGCCCCACCCCGCGCGAACACCCTATGAGTGGCCCGATCCCCGCTCCGCCGTGGCGCGGGTCTTCCGCGCCGGCACCCGCGCCGCCCGGCCCGCCGTGGCGGTCGCCGAAGCCGCGCGCCCCGTACCGCCCGCGGTGGCGACGGCTCGCGGTCGTCGCCGCGCTCGGCCTTGCCGCGCTCGCGGCGGTGACGTGGGTGGTGTTCTGGATCCGCCCGCCCGCGCCCGCCCGCGTCGTCATCCTTCACGCGGGCTACGACCGCACGCTCGCGGTGCCGCCCAACCCCTATGGTAAGGCCGACGCGCGCGAACTCGCCACCCTCGCGCGGCCGGGAAGTTGGCTCGGTACGCGGTCCCGGCTCACCGGCGGCCCCACCGGCACGCTGTCGCGAACCGGCCTGCCGGACCTCTCCGCGGTCCGCGAGACGTGCGTGGTGGTGTTCGTCGCCGCGCACGGCGGGCGCGACCGCGACGGCCCGTTCCTCTTCCCCGAAGATTCCGACGGCTCGCCGGCCGATCGCGTGCGCGTCAAAACGCTCCTCGACCAACTCGCCCGGCTCCCCGCGAACAAGCAGAAGTTGCTCATCATCGACGCGACGCACGCGCCCGCGTTCACCGACCTCGGCCTCGTCCACAACGACTTCGCGGGCGGCGTGGCGGAGATGGAAACGGACATCGCGGCGGTGCCCAACCTCGCGGTATTCTTGAGTAGTGGCCTCGACGAGCGGTCGTGGACTTCGCCCGAATGGGGCGCGTCCGCGTTCGCGCACTTCGCCATGCGCGGGCTCAATGGCGACGCCGACGCCGACGGCAACAAACGCGTGACCGCGGGCGAACTCATCGCCTACGTCACGCCGCGCGTCTCCGACTGGGCGCGCGACCACCGCGGCGCGCGTCAGGTTCCGGTGCTTCTGCCGAAGGGCGACGGCGCGGACCGCGTGCGCGACATGCACCTCGTTTCCGTTGACGGACAGCCCGCGGCGACCGCCGCACCGGAGCCGTTCGAGCCGCCGCCGGAGCTTGAGGCGCAGTGGAAGGAGTACCGCGAACTTTCGCACGCGACCCCGCCGCCGACCGCGTACACCCCGCACCTGTGGCGGCAGTACGAGGCGTGGGTGCTTCGGCACGAAGAGCACATCCTCGCGAACGACGCCGACGGCGCGAAGGTGGCCCGCACGACCGCCGCGGAGGTGCGGCGCAAGATCGAAGCCGCCCGCACGCTGGACATTTCGCCGCAGACGCTCGCGCTTCAAGCCGCGGTCGGCGGGCAGCCATACACGGCCGAAGTGCCGGAGCCGCTGAAGCTCGGAATCGCGTCGCTCGCCCGCGAACCGACCGCGAGCCGCGCGAAGCTGTGGGCGAGTTTGCGCGCCGCGAACGGCGACGCCGACGCATCGCGCCTGCTCTGGTGCCGCGCGCTGATCGAGTGGGTTGCCGGCGACCCGGTGCCGCGGCTACCGGTGGCGCGCGACCTCATCCCACTCGTGGGTGACGGCTTCGCGGTCCGCCCGGCGGAGCTGAACTTCCTGGCGATGCTCGCGAAGCACCTACCGCCGGCGTCGAAAGCGGAGGTGATCGGCCCGCTGCTCACGAAGGTGCTGCGAAACCGGCTGAAGGCCGAAGAAGCGGCGTCGCTACTCGAACCTGATGACCACGGGCGACGGCCGGACTACCCCTACGCAGAGTTCCTCTACCCGTGGGCCGTGAGCGAACTCGCCGATTACGACGCGACACGCCGCGCTGTTGAAGACCTGTGCTTCGCGACCGACGAGGCGCGTTGGAAGAGAGCGCTCGCTGTCGTGAGCGACGGTTCGCTTTCCCCGCCTTGGGTTTGGAAAAGCCGCCGCCGCGACACCCTGGCGGCGTGGCACAGCGGCGCACACCTCGTGGCGGCGCAGGGCGAGTGGGTCGCGCGCGGTTTCGCCGCATCCGGAGATTGGTGGAAGTGGTTTCACACGGCTGCCCCGCTCCTCACCCCGCCGCGCGCCGGCACAACCGACGAACCGCCCCATCTGATCATTGCCGAACAGGTGTTGCCCAGAGAACGCGAGGCGCGCCGAACGCGCCTCGCGGCCGAATTCGACGCACTACTGAAGTCGAAGCCCGAGTTCGACGCGACCCCAGCGCCGCGCGCCGGCACGGTCGCATGGCTGAACCGCGCCGCAGCCATGCTCACCACCCCGGCGGACGAGACGGCCGAGCGCACCGCCCTCGCGCGTGAGTTTCGGCGCGTGTCGCGGCAGTTGCTCGTCATCGGGGAGACGCGGCCCGACCCGCTGCCGGAGGTCACACCCGCGAAGGCCCGCGAGGTCGCGTTCGAGACTGCGGCCCGGCGCGGCGAGTTGCTCCTCGGCCGCTTCGGCGGAACCGAACTCATCCCCACGCTGTCCGCGGTGCGGCCCGGCGAAGACTTCGGTGCCCTTCACAACCGGCTGGAAACCTTCGCGTTCCGCGCCGACGGGCGGCAGTCGCTCGCGGCGTTCGGTTCGCGGTGCGGCGAACTGTTCGACGCCGTGGCCGAACTCGCCGCAAAGCCGGACGGCTACCGCGACGCCGACCGGTGGGTGCGTATCGCACCCGCGCACGCGGCGGTTTCGGACGCGCCCATCGACCGCGTGCGCCGCGAGCGCGTGCGCGGCTACCTCGCGTTCCAGGCGGGCCGCACGTTCGCCGACCACTGGTACGGCGAATCGGGCACGCGCTACTACCACCTCGCGGCGCAGCGCCTCGCGGCCGACGCGGTCGGCATCGTCGCCGCGTTCCCGCCGACCGACGAGCCGTTCAAACCCTACCTCGGCGCGGAATCGCCCTTCCCCGTCGTGCCGAAACTGCCGGCGCGAATCGCGATCACCGACGAGCCGGAGCCGGCGGTGCGCGTGCCGTTCGCAGCCGACCCAACCGCGGGCGTCGAAGGGTTCCCCGTCTTCTGGACCGACCCGCGCACGCGCACGCCGATCAGCACGAAGCCCTCCGACGCGGCACTCGTGCGCGGCCTGACGCGGCCCGCGCCGCCCCAACCGCTCACGCCGAAGGCACAGACACAACCGCTCACGGTCGCCGGCTTCTTCCGCGGGCGCACCCTCGATGCGTCCACACCGGTAGACTTCTACGCGGTGCCCGATCGCGCCGCGGTGAGCGTGCCGCTGCCGCAAACGGTCGGCCTCGCGGTGCGCGCCGACGTGCGCGCCATGAAGCGGTACGGCTTCGGCACCGGCGCGGTCGCGATCGTGCTCGACTGCTCCGGCAGCATGGGCCGCGACCCCAAAGACCCGGCGAGCATCGACCTGTACGCCGAAGCGCTGGACGCACTCGCGAAGTTGCTCAAGGGGCTGCCGCCGGGCACGACGGTCACCGTATGGACGTTCGGCCAGAAGACGCGCGGCATCAAGGCGCCCGAAGAGACGATCCGCGAGTTGCTGCCGCCGACCGTCCTGCCGCTCGACGCGAAACGGCTCGTCGAAGACGTGCTGAAGCAAGTACGCGAGATGGAACCGTGGCACGAGTCACCCATCGTGCGCGCCGTGGTTCGTGCGAAGGACCGGATCAAAGACGCGAAGGTGCCGTTCAAGGCCGTCGTGCTGATCTCCGACGCGGTCGATAACCGGTTCGCGACGGACCCCGATTACGGTGGAAAGATGCGCTCCGTCGCCGACGTGCTGCGGGCCGAGTTCCCGCCGTCCGAAGTCGCCCTCACGGGCGTGGTGGTCGGCGACAAGCAGCCGGAGCAGGCGGCGTTCAAGGGTGCCGAGAAGTTCAACCCCGTCGGCAAGTTCGTGAAGCCGAAAGACGTGGACGTGTTAATCGCGTGGCTCCGCACCGGGCTGAACCCGCGCGTCCGCTTCACCCTCAAACCCCTCACGTCGGACGCACCACCGCCCGACGCGCTCATGGCGGGGACTGCCGAAAGCGACAACTGGTACGCGGGGCGGCTCGCGCCCGGCGCGTACCGGCTCCGCGTGGTCGGCGACGCAACGCTCGCGAGTGACATCCGGTTGTCACCGGGCGACCGGCTACTGCTCGACCTGACCGAGAACCGCGGCGTGCTGAGCCTTCAGCGGCACTGGTACGCGGACACCGCGCCCGCGGTGGCGAAGGCCGGCGCGCCGGAAGCCGCGTGGCGGATGGCGCTCGTCCAGAACTGGGCGAAGTCCGGGCGACTGGAACTCTTCACCGCGATCGACGGCAACCCGGCGGAGGTGAACCGGCTGTCGCCGACGCGCATCGGCGACGTGTGGTTCGAGGTGACGCCATCCGTGCCGCAACCGGAACCGGTGGCGCTCCGGTGGCGCGCCGAAGGCGGGTTCCCCGCGCCGTGCTGGTCGCTCGCGTCGCCCGGCTGGCCCACGTTCCCCGGCACCGCCGCCTACGCCGCGCCGCGCCTCTCCGCGTGGTGGTCGCCGGACCCGTTCCCGGCCGCGGCCGAGCGGACGGCGCTCGACGGCGGTTCCCTCACCGTGGCCGGGAACGCGGTTGCGCTCGACGCGGCCACGCTCGAAGAACACGAGGTCGAGGTGTCGCCCGGCGAGCGGCAGAGGCGGACGTGTCTCGTCGTTCGCCTCACGCACGCGAACGCCGCCCCGGTGTTCGTGCGCCCTCTGGGCGTCGCGCCGACCGCGCGCGAGGTTCGCGTATATAAGGCCGCGAACAAGACGACGTGCCTCTTCTGGTGGCCGGGTCTGGACGCGGCTGCGGTGAAGGCGAAGGTGACCGGCTTCGAGTTCGTGCCGCTGACCGACGCGCTCCGCGCCGCCGAGAAAGCCGGCCGGCACCTGACGCTGCCCGCGCCCGCGCCGGCCGAGACTTCGGCGCGCCCGGAGCCGCCGACGAAGTAGCGGCGCACGCCTCTTTCTTGTGGTGCGGGCCTCTGGCCTGCACGAGCCAGAGCAGGCGGGACGCCTGCACCACAAGAAGAACGCCCTTACGGGCAGGAAGGATTCGCGCATGTCCGCTTCCTCCTCACCCCCGCGGCTGTGGCGCTCCGGCGGGCCGACCCCGCCCGGTGCCGGTCGCCGCGCGCGGCTGCTGATCGTGTTGCTCGCGCTCGCCGCGCTCGTCGGCACCGGGGTCGGGCTGCTGTACTGGCTGTCGCCGCCGCGCGAAGTCGCGGTGCTGCCGGTGTCGATCACGACCGCGCCGTGGGCGGAGCAGGACCGCGCCGCGCTCGCCGCCGCGAACCTGCTCGGCCGACCGCTGGAAGACGCCGGCGCGAACCCGAGTCGCGACCAGACTCGCCTGCGGTTCGCCGCGCTCGCGAAGGTGTCGCGGTCGCAACCGGTCGTCGTTCACCTCGCCGCGCCGGCCGCGGTGGATGCAAGCGGGGCCGTGTTCCTTCTGCCCGCCGACCCGATCGCCGACAGCCCGCGGAACCGGCTCGCGTTCGTCGAACTCCTCGCGGCCGTGCGCGACTGCCCGGCGCGACACAAGCTGCTCGTTCTGAACCTCACGCCGCCGTCGGGCGATCCGCTTTTCGCGCCGCCCGCGGGCGATCTCTCCGCCGCGGTGTTCGCCGCGCTGGAAGCCGTGCCCGATGACAACCGGTTGTCACTCGTCGCGTGCGGGCCGGGTCAGACGCCGCTCGCGTCGCCGGAACTCGGTCGCTCCGTCTTCAGCCACTACCTCGAAGCCGGGTTGAAGGGCGCGGCCGACGACGACCGCGACGGGCGCGTGAGCGCGCGCGAACTCGCGGGCTTCGTGCGCCTCCGCGTGTACCGCTGGTCGGTCGAGAACCGGGCCGCGGCGCAGGCGCCGACGCTCGTCGGGACCGCCCCGGACTTCGTGCTGCGCGCGAACCCGGCAGCCGCTGTGGGTGACGAGAAGGCGGTCGCGGAGATCGGTTACCCCGACTGGCTGAAGGTCGCGTGGGAAGCGAACGGCCGCTGGCGCGCGGACGGCCGCGCGGCTTCGGCACCGGGGGCGTTTCGGCAAGCGCGAAGCGCGCTGCTCGCGGCCGAGCGCGCCCTCCGCGCCGGGCTTTCCGCCGACGAAGTGAAGCGCGACCTCGACCGGCGCATCGCGGACGCGGAGCAACTTGCGGCGGCGCTCCGCGCGGTGCCCGCGCCCGACCCGCTGCCGACGCTCGCGGCCGTCTTCCCCGGCTACGCGCTTCCCGAACCGGCGCTCGTAGAGCAACTTCGCACGACCGCGATTGCCGTCGAGTCGAAGCCACCGGCCGCGGCGGCGAAACCGGACGAGAAGCCGACGGAACCGCCCCTCGCGGCCGAGTTCGATGCGTTCAAAACGAGACCGCACGCGCTCGTCGCTGCCGCCGCGTTCCTCGTGCTCGCGGAAGACGCGGACGTGTCGCCGGCGCGCGTGAAGGCGTTCGCGAAGCTGCTCGCGGCGCAAGACCCGCAGGTGCGGTTCGTCGAGGTGCTCCTCATCCGGCGGCTGGCGGCACTCGCGGATCAGGGCACGCTCGCGCCGTGGTCCGGGGCGCGCGCGGCACTCGCGCTGCAAACCGCGCGCGCCCTCGAAGACGCCGCGAGCCGGTTGGAGGTGATCGCGTATGCGAAGCCCGCGCTCGACGAAGCGTACCGCCTCCGCGCCGACGCCGAAGCGGTGCTCTTCGCGCCGGGCTACGCTTCGCCCGAAGAAGCCACTCGGCGCCTGCGAATCGCGGAGGCCGCGGCGCGGCAAGTGAAGCTCACGGCCGACCGGCTTCACGCGGCGCTCGCCGCGCGCGACGACGCGACGCTGTGGCTTACTGGCGTCACGAATCTGGTGAACAGCGGCACCGTGAACGCGACCGAGGCGACCGCCGTTGCCGACGCCGTCGTGCGGTTGAACGCGGCGCTCCCGCGGCAACAGTCGTTCTCCGCGACGGAGTTCGCGGAGCGCGTGCCGGAGTGGGACCGCCTCGCCGGCGCGGTACGAATCGCGCTCGCCACCGCGAACCGGCCGCTCTCGCCCGATGCGCTCGCGGCGCTTCGCAAGCGCGCCGCTTCCGCGGACGCCGGGCCGGCCGTTCACGCGGACCTCGACGCGGTGCTGGCGTCGCCGCTCGTGCCGGTTACGGACCGCGCGGCGCTGTGGGATGCCCGCTCCGCGCTCGCGCGGCGCTTGTGCGAGAACACGCTCCGCGCGGACGCGGCCGACGACGATTCGTTCCGCAACGGGTCGCCCCGCGCGACGACCGCCGAACCGCCCGGCGAAGAATCCTACGACGCGGCGCTCGCGCAGCGGCGGGCGCGGTGGACGGCCGATCTCCTCCGCGTCGGCGGGATGGACGCGCCCGGCGTGCGGCGCGTCGAAGGCGAACTCACAAGGCTGGCACGCGACCGGTTCGCGTTCGCGGATCGCCTGCGGCGGGTGTGGGTGGAGGACGCGCCCGCGCCGCTCGACCGGCCCGCGTCCGACCCGCTGTCGGTGTGGCGACGGGACGCCGCACAGCGGCTGTGGGCGTGGCACACGGCGCGCTTCGAGTACGAAAGCCGCGACCCGGCCGACCCGAGCGCGGCCGTGAACGGCGTGCCGTTCGCCGCGAGCGCCGCGAAGGCGTGCGCCGCCGCGGCCGGGGTGAGCGCGTTCCCGTTCGTGGAAGTGGTGCCGGCCGCGATTCCGAAACTGACATTTGAAAAGCCGAGCGCGGAGTTGAATCTGAACCTTCGTGCAGTGGGCGCGTCCAGCGCCGCGACCGTGCGCGCGCTGTCGCCGGCCGACGAGTGGTTGAAGCCGGTGCCGCCCGCGAGCGCGACGCTCGACCCGATTCGCGAGAGCGCCGTGAGTCTGTCGCTTGCGGCCGGGAGCAAGCCGACTTCGCACCCGACGGCGCTCGGCGTGTTGGTCGAAGCGGACGTGACGCTCGACCGCGAGCGGCGCACCTTTCACCGCCGCGTGCCGGTTTCACTCCGCACGCTCAGCAGTCGCGTCGATCTGCTCGTCCGCACCGATCCGAAAGCCGCGCCGCAACCGGTCGGCGAGTTCCGCGTGCGCCCCAACGGGCAGCCGGTCGCGTACCAACTGGTGCTGTTCAACCCGTCGCCGGTGCCGCAGAAGGTGATCGCGCGGCTCGCGGGGCTGAGCCGCGAGACGGCCCCGCTCACGCTCGAACCGGGCAAGCCGGTGCCGCTCGTGTTCGCTTCGACTGCGATTCCCGCGAAGCCGCAACCGGCTGTACCCACCAAGCCCGATGACGGGTTCGCGCCGCTGAGCGACAACGCACTGTCACTCGAACTCCTCGACCCGGCCGACAGGGAGAGTGTGCTTCAGACGTTCGCGCTTCCGGTCGCGGTGGCCGACCCGGCGAGCTACCTGCGCGTGAGCGGCGCGGTGTTCGCGCCCGCCGGCGACGGCCGGCCGAACCGGCTGAGCGTGACCGTCGTGCCCGGCGACATCCCCGGTTCCGCAGCGTGCCCGGTCAAGATGACGTTCCCACCGGAGGCCAACGGCGGGCTGCTCGTCCGCGACGGCAGCCAGGCCGGCAGCGTGGCGCCCGCCGGCAAGCCGGTCACGCTGTACGCGGAGAACATCGCGTTCCCGTCGCCCGCCGGCGCGAAGGTGACCGTCACGCTCTCCGCCGACGGTGTCGAGCGGGTGTTCACCCATTCCGCGCTGCTCCCCACGCTCGGCGAAACGGTCCGGCTTCAACCGGTGTCGAACCCGCGCGTGCGGGTACACGCGGTCACGTTCGCGCCGGGCACGGAGCCTCTGCCGGTCACGCTGGAAGTGGACAACCCGCCCGAAGGGGCGACGCTCGAACTGCTCGTCGGCACCGCGAAGGACGACGATTCGCCGGTGGTCGCGGACCTCACGCTGCCCATCGCCACCGCCCGCGCGAAGGTCGCGACGATGCGGTTCGATCCGAAGGGCGAGGGGTTCGAGCTGGCCGGAGCGCTCGCCGATCACAAGCCGGTGCTGCCGGTCGAACTGCTCACCGGGAGGCGGGCGCTCGAAGCGCGGCTCCTCGCGCCCGACGGCGCGCCGCTCGCGGAGCACCGCGTGTACGTCACGTTCGACGGCCGCGCGCCGGACGTGGAATTTGAAGCGCCGCCGAAGGCCGCGAAGGGGCAACCGCTCGCGGTGAAGGCGGTGTGCGGGCCGACCATCTCCGGCATCAAGGAGGTGAAGTTCTTCGTCGGCAAGCCGGACAAGGGCGAGCTTCCGGCCGGCCCCGCGCCGCTGCCCGGCGTTCCGTTCGACGCGAGCGGGTGGCGGGCGACGCTCCAGATGCCGGACACGAAGGGCATCGTCGTGGTGGGCGTGAAGGTCACCACGAAGGCCGGGCGAGAGACGATCCAGACGCGCGAGGTGGAACTGCTCGACGCGGCGGAGTTGAACAAGCCCGCGCCGGGGAAGATCGCGGGGAAGCTGACCGAGAACCGCATCCCGCAGCCGGCCGCGGCGGTGTTCCTCTACGACGCGAAGGGCAACCCGCTGGCGAAGGCGACCACCAAGGCCGACGGCACGTTCGCGTTCACGGACCTGCCGCCCGGCGCGTACTTCCTGTACAGCGACAAGGACTCGACCCGCCGGCAGGTGAAGGAACAGGTGGACGTGAAGGCCGGCGAGACGACGACGAAGGAACTGGAGTTGCTGCTGAAGTAGGCGAACCCGGAGCGTCAGCGACGGGGTAAACTGAGGCGCGGCAAGTTGCGCAGAAGTCCACCCCGTCGCTGACGCTCCGGGTTCGCCAAAAGCCCGCGCCTTGCACTTCCGCGCCGCCCTCCCTTACAATCACACCTCCTCGTCCCCCTCTCGCACGGTCGTCGCATGCGCGCCTGGTTCCGCAACGTCTCCCTCGCCGCGGGCACCATCGCGGCGGGCATGTACGTCACCCTCTGGTACTTCGTGCAGTCGTTCCGGCGGGGCACGTTCGCCGGGCACTTCGCGTACCCGGAGCAGGCGATCCCGATCCGCCCGCGGTACCGCGGGTTCCACCGGTTCGACCTGACCACGTGCATCGGGTGCGACAAGTGCGCCCGCGCGTGCCCGGTCGATTGCATCTACATCGAGAAGGAAAAGGCCGCGCCGCCCGCGAAGGGGTTCGTCGTCACCGGGTTCAAGATCGACTACACGAAGTGCATGTTCTGCGCGCTGTGCGTCGATCCGTGCCCGGTCGATTGCATCTTCATGGGGTCGAACCACGACATCAGCACCTACACCCGCGACGGGTGCGTGGTCGATTACGCGACGCTGCCGCTGGCCGTCGCGTGGGGGCAAGCGACGCTCAACCCGACCGCCGTGCAGGAGTCGAAGCGGGTCAGCCTGCCGGTGTGGACGAAGGCGCGGTGACTGGAACCAGGGTCTCACGACCCTGGCTACGAACAGCCGCCCCTCCGGGGCTA
>JAYUBA010001205.1:0-3679 GCA_043741075.1 Frigoriglobus sp. | reverse complement strand
CGGGTTCTCCAGCTTCACCATCTCCGGCTCGACCTTCAGGTTCTTGCCCTTCAGCGTCTTGCTGACCTCGATGGGGCCGATCGAACCGTACAGGTGGCCCTCCTCGGTGGCGTTCGCCTCGATGGTGACGGCCGGGAGGCGGGTGAGCTGTTCGGCCAGCACCTTGAGGTCCGCGATCTTGGCCTCGCGGGCCTTCTCGACCTTGATCTTGTACAGTTCGAGCGTCCGGAGGTTCTCGGCCGACGGGACGACGGCCTTGCCGTAGGGGATGAGGTAGTTGCGGGCGTACCCGGCCTTCACCTCGACGATCTCGCCCTGCTTGCCGACGAACGCGGTGTCGTCCACCAGGACGACGAGCGTGCCGCCGTGCGGCCCGCGCTTCACCTGGTTGCGGACCCGCACCTTCTTCTGGGGGGGCTTCTTCTCTTTGGGCGTGGCGCTCGCGGCGCCGCCCGTCTTCGCGGTCTTCGCCATGATCCGGTCCCGTCCCGTGCTGGTGTGAACCGGGCGGTCGCGAACGACCGCCCGGAGAGTTACTGATTCACCCGCGACGGGGCCGGCACGTCGCGGCACTCAGAACGGGATGGGGTCGTCGCCGCCCCCACTCCCGCTCGAACCGCTACCGCTGTTCCCGCCGTCGTCGTCCGGTCCGCCGCTGTTCGGCGGGGGGGCGCTGCGCCCGCCGCCGGTCGGGCGCGAGCCGCCGCTTCCGCCGCCCGCGCCGCCGCCGTACTGGCGCCCGCCCCCGCCTTCGCCGCCTTCGGCTTCACCGCCGCCGCCGCCGCCGTCGGAGTTCCGGCCCCCGATGAACTCGAGGTTATCGACGACCAGTTTGTGCTTGGACCGCTTCCCGCCGCCGTTCTTGTCTTCCCACTGGTCCAGTTGCAACCGGCCTTCGATGTACAGCGCGTCGCCCTTCTTCGTGTACTGGGTGATCAGGTCGGGCAGGTTCCGCTTCGAGTCCGGGCGGCTGAACACTTCGCAGTCGATGAACAGCGGGTTCGGGTCGTTCTCCCACTGTCCCGTTTGCTGGTTCTTCTTGCTGCGGCCGACCGCGAACCCGAACTTCACCACCGTGCCGCCGTTGGGCAGCGACCGCGGCGCTTCGGGGTCTCGCGTGAGCCGCCCGATCAACATCACCTTGTTCAGAGTCGCCATGATGCGACCTCCTGCACGGCCGCCCCCAACAGGATTAGTTAAGTTGGAGGTCAGGGGCTTGCCAGCGGAGGATAAATTACGCCATCGGGCGGCTCTCACGCAAGGTCGGTAGTTGGTAGGACGGGCTTCCAGCCTGTCCAAGCGACGACAGGCTGGAAGCCTGTCCTACGACAACAACTACTCCGGCTTCTCGGACATCTCGCGCCGGCCGCGGCGCGGCGGGCCGCCGTCGCCCCGGTCGCCCCGGTCCCCGCGGGGCGGGCCGTCGTCGTTGAGGCCCGGCGGGACCGGCTCGCCGCCGATCGCGGCCGGGTCGGTCTGCACGGTGGCCTCGTCCTGCATCCCGCGGAGCGCGAACCCGTTGCCCTGGTCCTCGCGGGCGACTTCGAGAATCAGGTCCTCCCACTTCGGGTCGAGCTTGCTCGTGAGCTGCCGCAGGATCAGCCCCTCTTGCAGCGCGAACTCGCGCTCCAGTTCGGCCTGCTTGGTGCTCTCGAACGTGTAGTACACGATGTGGAAGCTGCCCTTCTTGGACTTCCCGATCGGGTACGTGAGCTTGTGGTTGTAGTCCCACGGGCGGCTGATCTCGATCGCGCCGCCGAGCCGCTCGATGAGGGTGTGGAGTTGATGCTTGACGCCGTCGGCGTCGGCCGACACCTTGGTCGGGTCGAGCAGGAACAGGGTCTCGTACTTCTTGATCGGCATATCGTCCCTTAGGGGTAGTCCGCGGCGGGCACGAGCCAGGCGCGGTGGTCACCGTGGTTCAACCGGGGCGTCCGCCCCGCGACCCCGCCCGCACGCCGGACGGGGAGCGACCCTTCAGCAGTGGTCAGTGGGCAGTCCAGGTCGTGAGTTCCAGGGTCGTGAGTTCCAGGGTCGTGAGTTCCAGGGTTCCAGGGTCGTGAGACCCTGGTTCCTCAGTTCGCCTCGTCCGGCTTCGGCTTCTTCTCTTTCTTCGGCTTCTCTTTCTCGTCGCCCCCGTTGAACGCGTTCATCGCGGCTTCGGTGCCCCGGCGGACCCACGTCAGCGCGGCCTGCGCGGCGACGGCGATCGCGTCCGCAACCGCGGCCCGTTCGCCGGGCTTGAACTTCGACAGCACATGGTCCACCGCGTCGAAGGCCGGTTCCCCGACGCCGAGGCGGAGCCGCGCGTAGGCGTCGGTGCCCAACTGCTCCTGAATGTTCCGCAGCCCGTTCTGCCCGCCGTGGCTGCCCTTCGTGCGCATCCGCAACTTGCCCAGCGGCAGGTTCAGGTCGTCGCAGACCACGAGCAGGTTCTCGACCGGCACCTTGTAGAAGTCCGCGACGGCCCGGACCGCCCGCCCGCTCAGGTTCATGAACGTGAGCGGCTTGACGAGCAGCACCGTCTCGTCGCCTTCCTTCATCTCCGCAACGAGCGCCTCGAACTTCTCGCGGAACGGCGTGCAACCGGGGGCCGCCGCGAGGTAGTCGATCGCGTCGAACCCGACGTTGTGCCGCGTCCCCGCGTACTTCGGGCCGGGGTTCCCCAAACCGACGATCAGTTTCATGGTGGGCAGTGGGTTGTGGGCAGTTCTAACACCGCAGCCGAAATACGGACGCACACGCCGCCCGCACGTTCAGTCTTAACTGCTCACTGTCCTGTCCACTGGTCACTTCTTCTTCGCCTCGTCCTCGTCGTCGTCGGCCTTCTTCTTCTCGGCCTTGATGACCTCGGGGCCGGTGCCCACCTCGGCCGCGACCACCGCGACCGGCTCGACGCCCGGCAGCTTCAGTTGCACGACGACCGCTTCCGGCGCCTCCAGCACCTTCACGCCCTCCGGCAGCGTCAGTTCCTTGACGTGGATCGGCTGGCCGAGCATGAGGTTGGTCAGGTCGATGCGGATGGCTTCGGGGATGCTGCCCAGCGGGCACTCGACGTGCAGCGTGTGCAGCGGCTGATCGAGGACGCCGCCGCCGGTGGCCTTCGGGGCGTTGCGCAGCTCGACCGGCACGGTCACGCGGACCAGTTCGGCGCGGTCCTTCCGCTCGAAGTCCACGTGGATCATGTGCTTACCGAGGTAGTCCCACTGCAACTCGCGGATGAGCACGGTCTCGGCCTTGCCATCGACCTCCAGGTCGATGACGCGGGCGCGCTGGATGCGGATGGCGCGGTCGAGTTCCTCGGCGGAAACGGCGACCTGGGTGTTCGCGAGTTTGTGGCCGTAGACGACGCCGGGAACGAACCCCGACTTGCGGAGCTTGATCGCGGCGCGGGAGCCGCTACCGGGGCGCGCCTGAGCTTTGAGGGTGACGACGAGCGACATGCGGATACCTCGCGTGACGGCTACTCTCGCGGGGGCCGAACCGCCCGCTACCCTCGCCGACCCGCACGTAACTGACAAACGACAGGAAGCGGCTCCTGCGTGCGGAGCCGCCTCGGTTGGTAGGGTAGATTATGGCGGGTGGGCGACCGACCGACAAGCCCGCGCCGGAAAAACCGGCGTCAGAGCCTGGGTCGTCCCGCGTTTGGGCCGGGTGGCCGGGGCAGAGTCTTCGATGC
>JAYUBA010001204.1:0-3680 GCA_043741075.1 Frigoriglobus sp. | reverse complement strand
ACATCCGAAGGCTTGAAGACCGGGGCATCGAAGACTCTGCCCCGGCCACCCAAAACTGAAGCTCCCGTGTGTCACTTCTTCTTCGGCTCCGGCTCCTTCGTCACGAAGCCGGGGCTGGCGTTGAACGCCTTCACCACCGTCCCGTCCTTCACGCTCCACACCGCCACGCTGCCGTCGTAGCTGCCGCCGGCCACCAGCTCGCCGTCCGCGCTGAACGCCACCGTGTACACGTAGTCGGTCAGCCCGGCCAGCGACTTGCCCGCCGCCAGCGTGTCCATGCTCCACAGCTTCACGGTCTTGTCGGCGCTGCTGGTCGCGAGCATCGGCTGCTTCGGGTTGGCGACGATCTTGAACACGTCGTCGGCGTGCCCGCCGGCGTTCTTCACCTGCTTGCCCTCGCCGCTCGGCTTCCACGTCCGCAGTTGCTTGTCGGCGCCCACCGAAAACCCGGCGCTGCCGTCGGCCTTCACCGCCACCCCGTACACGATGTTCTGGTGCTCCGGGAACGTGACTACGGACTCCTTCGCCTTCAAGTCCCACACCTTCGCCGTCTTGTCGCGACCGGCGGTGACGAGGTACTTGCCGTCGGCCGAGAGGGCGCAGCCGAGCACCCAGTCGGCGTGGTTCTCGACGGTCTGCGTGAGTACGGCTTTGTCCAGCCCGGCGGAGAGGTCGAACACGCGAACGGCCCGGTCGCAGCCGCCGGCCACCAGCGTCTTGCCGTCGGGCGTGACCGCCAGACACAGCACCGAATCCTCCACGTCGAACAGGTGCTTCACCAGCACCGCCTTGTCGTTCACGCCGTCGAGGACTTCGACACCGTCTTCGGTCTTGCCCTTCGCCTTGAGGATGTCGTACACGCGCACGTCGCCCTCCTGACCGGGCCGCCCGCCCGCGACGACCAGCTTGCCGTCCGGCAGGAACTCCAAGCCGTAGGCGCGCTCCGCGCGGGTGTTGATGCGCTTCACCAGCTTGCCGGTCGCGACCTCCCATACGGTGAGTTCGTGGTGCCCGCCGACGACGAGGTGCTTGCCGTCCGGGGTGAACGCGACCGCGTTGACGATGATCGGGAACGGGTACGCCTTCGGCGGCACCGGCGGCTTCCACCGCACCCGCAGTTCCTTCACCAGATCGGCCTTCGCGTCGAGACCGGCGTCCAGCTTCGCGCCGTCCTTGATCCACTGCGCGACCACCGCGGCCTTCTCCTTCGGCACCGCCTCGCCCTTGTCGCGGGGCGGCATCCGCCGCTGCTCGGTGGTGACGATGAGCGCGTGGAACTCGCTCGCCTCCGGCTTGCCCGGCGTGAACGGGTCGCCGTTGGCACCGCCGGCGCGGAGCTTCTCGTAGGTAGTCATGTCGTACTTGCCGGACTTCTTCTTCGCGTCGTGGCAGGCGAAGCAGTTCTCCTTCAGGACCGGCGCCACGTCGTTGATGAAGCTCAACGGCTTCGCGGGCTGTGCGGACGCCGCTTGCGGTGAGGCGAACAGCAGGTACGCGACCAGTACGGCGGACGCGCGGTGTGTGAGCCGGCGGCGGAGCATGGGAGGTTCTCGGAGAAAGTGCGAGCGAGGCAGGATGAGAGAAGTGTACCGGACGGCGGACGCGCGAGCAACGGTTGATTGCCACGCGATTGGGTGGGGAACTGCTGCTTGACAACTCAATATACTAGCGTATAGTATCAGCGTGGGGATGAGCGCGGCGTAAACTGATTCGTGCCCGTCCGTGCGCAAATTATACCGGCGCCGGTAAGTCTGACCGGCGGCACGGGCACTCCAGCGCAATTCGACAAACCGTTCGGTACTTCATGGCGTTGCACGAGTTCGCTACTCGCTCCAACTTCACAGATGTCTGGGCAAGTACGCGGAACCAATTCGCGTATCGCGGTCGCCCGGCCTCTCATTCGGGGGTCGCGGAGCGGACGCACGGGGTACGATGCGGGCGGCACCGCGTTTGCATCTGACTCGACACTTACTCACGCGGCCGAGCCGCACATTGTCGTTCGACGCCACGGACCGGCTTCACCCGTCCTGAAGTCCGTCGGTCTCCACGTCGCCCCATTCAAAACCTGCGAGGTCCAATCACATGGGCTGGAGCAAGGAACGTCTGGAACACGTCGCGCGCACCCGCCTCGGCGGTGCGAAGTTGATCGTGGTCGCCAACCGCGAGCCGTACATCCACCAGCACCGCGACGGCGCGGTGGAATGGATCCGCCCGGCCGGCGGCCTGACCACGGCTCTCGATCCCGTCATGCAGGCCTGCGGCGGCGTGTGGGTCGCACACGGCTCCGGCGACGCGGACGCCGAGGTGTGCGACGCCAACGGCCGCGTCGGCGTGCCGCCGGACGATCCGAATTACGTCCTCCGCCGCGTGTGGCTCAGCAAAGAGGACGAAGAGGGCTACTACTACGGCACCGCCAATAGCATGTTATGGCCGCTGTGCCATCAGGTGTTCGCGCGCCCCGCGTTCGACCCGGACCACTGGGAGACGTACCGCGCGGTGAACGAGACGTTCGCGAAGGCCGTCCTGGAAGAGGCCGCCGACGGGCCGGCGATGGTGTTCGTACAGGACTACCACTTCGCGCTGCTGCCGCGGCTCCTGAAGGCCGCGCGGCCGGACCTCGTGGTCGCGCAGTTCTGGCACATCCCGTGGCCGGGGCCGGAGAAGTTCCTCGTCTGCCCGTGGGCGAAAGACATCCTCGACGGGATGCTCGGCAACGACCTCGTGGGCTTCCACACGCAAGGCGACTGCAACAACTTCCTGGAGTGCGTGGACCGCGCCTTGGAATGCCGCATCGACCGCGAGCGGTTCGCCGTGCAGCGCGGCGGGCAGGACACTACCGTGAAGGCGTTCCCCATCAGCGTCGATCCGGCGCTGGCCGACGAGTACCTGGGCACCGATTGGGAGGACCGCGTCGCGGCCATTCGCGAGAAGAACCACCTGGGTGACCGGCCGCTGCTCGTCGGCGTGGACCGCGTGGACTACACGAAGGGCATTCCGGAGCGGCTCCGCGCTGTGGACCGCTTGCTTCAGAAGCACCCGGAGTTGAAGGGGCAGTTCCACTTCGTGCAGGTCGGTGCGCCGAGCCGCACGCACATTCCCGCGTACCGCGACCTTACGGAAGAAGTACACGCGCTCGCGGCCGACATCAACGCGGCGCACGGCACCGCCGACTGGCAACCGGTGGTGTTCTTGAACGAGCACCACGGCCCGGAAGACATCTTCGCCCTGTACCGCGACGCCGCCGGGTGCGTGGTCAGTTCGCTGCACGACGGCATGAACCTCGTGGCGAAGGAGTTCGTGACGGCCCGCGGCGACGACCGCGGCGTGCTGGTGCTGTCGAAGTTCACCGGTGCCGCGCGGGAACTGCCGGACGCTGTGCTGGTGAACCCGTTCGACGTGGAGGAAACGGCCGACGGCCTGTTCGCGGCGCTGACCATGCCGGCGGCCGAGCAGGAGCGGCGGATGCGGCGGATGCGGGCGCAGGTGGACGACCACAACATCTACCGCTGGGCCGGCATGTTGCTGTCGGAGGTGGGCAAGCGCGTCCGCGACCCGCTGCCGCTGGCGGAGGAAGCCGACGAGGACGAAGCGGACGCACGCGAGCAGGTGATCGAGCGGCGACTCGCGCGCGGGAACTACCTCACCGCGATGCACCTCGCCAGCGCGGGCGTTTGAAGAGA
>JAYUBA010001203.1:0-3681 GCA_043741075.1 Frigoriglobus sp. | reverse complement strand
CCAAGTGGCCGGGCGAACCCGGAGCGTCAGCGACGGGGTGCGTCCGCGCCAACCAGAAGGTGAAGACCCCACTGTTGTGCCGCGGGCGAACCCGGAGCGTCAGCGACGGGGTGCGTCCGCCACCCGGACGGTCCGACGGGAACTCGTTTACCCGATCGCATATGAGAGAATGTCGAAGCCCCGGCCGACCGGCCGGGGCTTCTCGCGTTCCGCCGCCGCCCGCGGTAGAATCCGGCGTCGCCTTCCGCACCGGGGTTCGCCGCCATGATCGCACTTCGCGCGAGTGTCATCGCACTGTCACTGTTCGCGTTCGCCCTGCCCGCGCGGGGCGCGGAGCCGGCGGTGAAGATCGTTTCCGCGAAGCCGGGCGAAGCCCCAGCGGTCGAAATCACCGGCCTCGACAAGGCGCTTCTCACCGCGCTCGCGGGCGCGAAGCTCACCGCGGCCGAGTGGGCGAAGGTGGCGCGGCTCGTCGTGGACGACGGCACGCCGGACGAAGTCGCGAAGAAGCCGCCGGTCGCGGGCGACTGGTCGGTGACCGCTAGCGCGCTGAAGTTCGAAGCCCAGTTCCCGCTCGTGCCGGGCGTGAAGTACCGCGTGTTCTGCGACCCCGGCGCGGTCCCGCGAACGAAGCTCAAGGGCGACGCGTTCGCGCTCGCGGTGTTCATCCCGAAGCCGCCGCCGGGGCCGCGGGTGGGCGTGCTGGGCGTGTACCCGTCTACCAACCGGTTGCCGGAGAACACGCTCCGCTTCTACGTCCACTTCTCCGGTCTCGTCGCGCGCGGCGACGTGTACGCGCGTGTGAAACTCGTCCGCGACGACGGGACGGTGATCGCGCACCCGTTCGTGGAACTCGGCGAGGAACTGTGGGCGAACGACGGTCTGCGGCTGACGCTCATCTTCGATCCGGGCCGCGTGAAGCGCGGGCTGGCCCCGCGCGAGGAGCACGGCCCGATTCTCGAAGAGGGCCGCGGCTACACCTTCACCATCGACGCGACCTGGCCGGACGCCGACGGTCGCCCGCTCGCCGCGAGCTTCAAGAAGTCGTTCTCCGTGTCCGCGCCCGACGACGAGCCGGTGTGGCCCGACCAGTGGAAGCTGGTCGCGCCGCGGGCCGGGTCGGACGCGCCGCTGATGGTGCGACTGGCGAAGCCGCTGGACCGCGCGCTATTGGGTCGGATGCTGTGGGTGACGGACGCGGCCGGCAAGCGGGTGGACGGCACGCTGACCGTCGGCGGCGGCGAGCGGGTGGTGTCGTTCGCGCCGGCGAAGCCGTGGGCGCGGGGCGCGTTCAAGCTGGTGATCGACGCGAGCCTGGAGGACGTGTGCGGCAACCGCGTCGGCGAGCCGTTCGAGTTGGACGTGCTGCGGCCGATCCCGCTGAAGCCGGAGGTGAAGCTGGCCGAGCGCCCGTTCGCGGTGAAGTAGACAACCGACCCGGCGCGTGAGAGAATACACGAACCCCGAGGAGACGACCCATGACCGTGATTCGACTGGACGCCGCGACGCTGGCGCAGTTCAAGGCCGCGGACGGCGAAGTGATGTTGGCCGACCAGGACGGCAACCCGGTGCGCCGGCTGGTTCTGCCGCCCGTGTCGTGGACAGAACCGACGGAGGAAGAACTCCAGGCGGCCGAGAACGACCCGGTCACGTACTCGCTCGACGAGGTACTCGCGCACCTCAACACGCTGGAGAAGAAATGAACTTTCGCGTGCGCTGGGCGCGGGCGGCCCGTAACCAACTGGCGGAAGTTTGGCTGTCGCACACCGACCGCGCGGGGGGCACCGCCGCCGCGCACAGAATCGAGCAACTGCTCCGTCGCGATCCCGCTAACCAGGGCGAGGACCGGCCGAACGGCCGGCGTGTCATCTTCCTCGCGCCGTTGGTCGTACTGTACCGCATCGACACGAGTACCAACGTCGTGACGGTCGTGGGCGTCGGCCAATACGGAACGGCTTGATCGGGTGCCACCAACCCCGATCAACCAGAAGCCGCAAGCACACGCCGCTTGCGGCTTCGCGGGAACCGCGTCACTTCTTCTCTCCCGCGTCCGGGTACTTCAGCTTGCGGTCGGGGTCGAGGACGCGCGCGTACACCGCGTGCGGGCCGGCACCCTTCACCACCACCGCCAGCGTGTGCTTGCCCGCCGGGAGCGTCACGTCGAAGCCGTCGCGGTCGGGGCGTAGCTCCTTGCCCGCGCCCTTGCCGGAGCCGATCGCCTTGCCGTCGAGACGCACCTCGTAGTCAGATGTCGAGCCGACGAGGAGCTTCGTCTTCAGTTCCGCGGGCGCGGTCACCTCGGCTTCGACCACGGCCGGCGCGCCCTTCGTGTCGGGCAGCACCAGCCGGCCGGGAACGCCCGCCGCGAGCTTCGTGCCGTTCACGGTCACGTCCGTGAGGAACGGGTTCGCCATCGCGTACCGCACGAGGTCGCGGAAGTCCTGCGGCGTCATGTTGTAGCCCAAGCCCTCCGGCATGAGCGACTTCTCCGCGACCCGCACCGGCTCCGCGAGGTCCGCCTTCTTGATCTTCTTCAGCACGCCGTTTTCGATCTTGAGCGTGATGGTCTTGTCGTCTTCCTCCGCGAGAATGCCCTGGAAGACGGTGTCGTCGAGCAGCCGCGCGGTGCGGAGGAAGTACGGCGCGCCGATGACGCGGTTCGGGTCGAGCACGTTCACCAGGATGTACTCGATGTCGCGCCCGGCTCCCTCCAGAGGCGGGCCGACTTCCGCGCCCTTGCCGTCGAACTTGTGGCACTTCGCGCAGTTGGTCTCGAACACGAGCTTGCCGCGCGCGAACGACGCCGGGGCGTCGTACAGCGAGTCGCGGGTCTTGTCGATGAGCTTGCCGAGTTCGGCCGGCGTCGCGCGGGTGCGGCCCCACGCCTTCTCGATACTTGCGTTCAGTTCCTTATCGTTGAACGCTTGGATGCGGAGGATCGTGTTGTCGGTGACCTCGGCGCGGTCCACGGTCTTGTCGGCCATCGCCTGAAGCAGCGCCTTCGCCCACTCCTTGCGGGTTGCGAGCGTGTTCACGATGTCCGGCCGCAGCGCCTTCGGGTAGTCCTTCCAGCCGGCGAGCAGGTCGCTACCGAGCTTCGGAATGTCGAAGCCGGCGAGCGCGCGGGCGGCTTCGCTCCGCACCGTGTCGGACGCGTCCTTGCGGACGAGATTCAGCAGCAGCGCGACGGTTTCGGGCGCCTTGATTGAAGCCAGTTGCCGCACGGCTTCGGTGCGCGCGTCGGCAGCGAGGCTGGCATTGCTGGCAGCGGTGATCGCGCGCTTGAGTGCGGCCGGGTCGCGGAACACCACCGCAAGCTTGTTCGCGAGCGCGACGAGCTTCGGGTCGTTGCCCTTCGCGATTTCGCCCTGAAGCGCGGCCCACGCTTCGGGCGCGTTCACGGACTGCCCCGCGAGCGCGACGGCCAGTCCGTCGAGCGCCTTCTCGCGGCTCGCGGCGTCCTTCAGCTTCGCGACGAACTCGACGCACAGCCGCAGGTCGGCCGGTTGCCCGGTCGCGACGAGCCGGCGCATCACCTTCGGCACGATCTGATCGCGGACGAACTCGTTCTTGGGCGACTCGTCCGCGAGCCACGCGAGTTCCTCTTCCCTGAGCGGGGGGCGTAAGCCCCCTGTGTTCTTCTCAGCGTTCTTTTCAGGCACAGGGGGCTTACGCCCCCCG
>JAYUBA010001202.1:0-3681 GCA_043741075.1 Frigoriglobus sp. | reverse complement strand
GTCAAATTTCTAGAGACCATGCTGAGAAACCTCGAAATGTCGGGCTCGCTCGCCGACATTGACGTGGTGCATTGTCATACGTGGTACACCCATCTCTGGGCAGCGCCGACCCGGCGATGTCGGCCGCGACGAGTGCGTTCTTGACGGCCGCGACCAGTCGCTTGTCGTTCTCGCTCAGCGGTTCCCACAACTTCCGCGCCCGCTTCGCCCAAGCGACGATGTCCGAAAACACGGCCTTTGAACCGACCATTTCGCGCTTGATGTCTGTGAGGGCCGGCGGCGTGCCCAACTTGAACGTGATTCGGAGCCACGCGAGAGATGTTTGGTAGTCCTTGTGCCCCATCAACAGGGTAAGTTCCGCGCCGGCCCCGCCTTCCTGGGGCGGTCCTTTCGGCGGGCTGGCATGGTTGTGTCCGGGGTGGTGGCCGGCGACTGCCCACTCGACGACGGCGAAGTCCGTTTCGCTTCTACCCACCACTGGCAGCAACCAGTCACGGAGTTGTTGCATCATCAACAGCGACACCCACTCGTGCCGCAGCCCTTGTGGCCGGTCGCGGCGGGCGTTGGTGCGCAGGAGCATCCCCTGGAAGTGGTCGTTCGCTTTGCCCAGGTCATGAACGGCCGCGGCCAGCAGTACGCACCTTCGGAGCCGCTCCTTGTAGTCAGGAACGTTCAACCCGAGCGCGGCCAGTTGGTCGTCGGCTGTGGCGTCGAGAACCCGTATTGCCGCCGCGTGAACGTCCGCCAGGTGTCCCGGCAGGAACATCGACGGGCGCTCCGGTTCGGCACCCCGCTTACTTTTCGCCCAAAGCCTTGTTGGATCCATCGTCATCACGCGCCCTCCTTCACGGGCATGAAGAACCCGCAACCCATCCGCGTGCGCCCGCCGAGGCCGCGCTCCTGAAGCCGGATCGACTCGTCCGCGGTCAGCCCGGACACCACCAGCGCGTACCCGACGATCTTCTGACCCTTCAGCCGGATCACGCGGCGCCGCGGTTCGCTCGCGCGGGGGCCGGCCTCGAACGCCCGCACGCTCGGCTCCCCCGCTACGCCAAGCTCCGTCAACTTGGTTCGCGCGGTCGCGAGGAACGGGTCCGGCTCCTCCCCGTGCTTGAACGTCACCAACCAGCTTTCAACCGTCGTCGCGGGGACGAGCGATTGGACCGTCGGCGGGCCAAGGCGGACCGGCGAACCGGCCACATCCAGGGACTTGCCCGCGAGCGGCAGCGCGGAGCGGATCGCGTCGGCGGGGAGCCGCACACGGAGACACGACCATTCGGTCAGCCGGAGGCGACCGGCTTCGCCGCGCCCGCCTGTGAGCGGCGCGAACCGGAGGGGTGCGGCCGGGTCGTGGAACGCGGGCACAACGCGGGCGAGCGCGCCGTAGAGTGGGTAAGCGTGGTCGGTCGGCACTGTGCCGCCCCGAACTGGGAAGTGCAAATCAACAATCACGGGTGAGGCCTCACACGGTTCGCAAACGGCGCAGCCATTTGAATGAAACGAAAAGACTTCCGCCTGCTCGTTTTTTCGCTGGAGCGAGAGGTGATTTTCCACTCCAGATCCGGCTTGTCAATGTTCGTAGGTTCAAATTTGTCGAGCTGCTCGAATGGTAAGTTGTCGAAGCTGTACAGCGCGACCAGCCAGCCGTTCGACCTGCCGAAGTCGGGCAAGATCGCGGTGAAGGTGATCAACCACTTCGGCGACGAGGTGCTGAAGGTGTACCCGGTGCTCACGGCCGGCAAGGCGAAGTAGGCCCGTCGATGTTCAGTCCGCCGGGGCGTCTGTTATCATGGAACAGGCATCCCGGAGCGGCAGACCGTGGCACACGGAACGCGGACGAACGGCTCGCGGCCGAACCCACGGTAGGACGGAGTGAAGACGGCTATGGGCCAGGTCACAACCAAAACCCCGGAACCGTTACCCAAGACGCTGCCCGGCGTCGTCTGCGCCCAGCGGGTGCGCTGCGGCAAGCCCGGCTGCCGCTGTGCCCGCGGACCCGGCCACCTCGCCTACTACCGCTTCTGGCGGGAGGGCGGCCGGTTGCGCAAGTGCTACGTCCGACGCGCCGACCTGGCGGCGGTACAACTGGCCTGCGCGGCTCGGCAGCGGGAACAGCGGGAGCGTTCGGAAGCGTGGCAACAGTGGCGGCGACTGGTGGCCGTCGTGCGGGAGGTGTCGTCATGACCGAGGTGGCAACCACGCCCGCGGCCCCGAGCGAAGCGGGCGTGCTGGCCGGGGAACTGGGCAAATCGTTCGGCCAGATGGTGCAGCTCTATGAGGAGCACTATTCCCTGCCGCGGGAGGAGGCCGTTCGACGCGTCACGGAACCGATGCCGGACGGCGACCTCCGGGCGTTGAGTTGTCCACCCGATCAGGTCAGCTGGATTGACTTGCACCTGATCGCCCGTACCGACCCCGACCGCTCCACCGCCCGCTGGGAGGAGGTCAAGCGGGCCGCCCTGGACGAAGTCCGGGCCGGCCACCGGGCGGCCAAGGCCGTCGAGGTCGGGGGGCTCAACGACGGCGCCTGGCAGCGGGCGCAGTTCCTGGCGCTGCGGGAGGAGCTGTCGGCCGACTGGCAGCCGCGCAACGGCATCGAGCGCCAGTTGCTGGACACCATGGCGCAGGCGCAGGCGAACTACCTGGTGTGGTTGCATCGGCTGACCACGTACACCAGTCTGGAGAGTTGCACCAACGACCGGCGGCTCAAAGACGAGGGGCGATGGGAGGCTCCGAGGCAGAGCGACGCCGACGCGACCGACCAAGCCGCGGCCATGATGGACCGATTCAACCGGATCTTTCTGCGGACCCTCCGGGCGCTGTGCGACATGCGCCGGCACCGCACCCCCGTCATCGTCCAGAACGGCGGACAGATGAACGTGGCGCACCAGCAGGTGAACCTGAATCCGGCGGCTTCCGGGGCGAGGGATAACAGCACGGCCGGGTAGTCGTCCGGCCCGCGAACCGGCCAACTCACACGGTCGGTCGGGACGGGGGGCGTAACCGGCGGGAGCGCGGTGATGCGCGTGGCCACGGAGCGCAAGTTCGACGAGGTGCGCGGGAACGGGCCGGCGCGAACCCGACGGCGCTGGAGCGGCGGCTCGTCGAGCAGATCGTCGCGGCGTGTCGGCACCGGCACCACCTCGAGGCCGTCGACGCGGGTCAGGGGAGCATGTCACTCGCGCCGGGCTCGTACTACCAGAAGTCCATCACGGCCGCACAGAAGCGGTATCTGGCCGCGATCAAGGGACCGGCCGAAGTCCGCAAACTCGCCTTGCCCGCCCGGCAAGTGAACATCGCGAAGAAGCAAGTCGACGTCGCGGCCGGTACGGTTACAACCGTCGCCTCTACCACCTGACTTTGTGCCAAGGTATTGCGGTCGGTTCGCTCTCGGAGGCTGGTATGGACGCACGCACTCATCGCTCACTACGGCACACCGCCCCGACCGGGGTTGTGGACACCGGCACAGTATCGTTATCTTGATGTGTCGGGTGGTAGATCGGCCCGCGAACCGATCCGCCCACGCAGCCGCGCTGTTCCCCGTCGCCTCTATCGGGGGCTCGTCGGCCAGCCCGGCGAATAGAGGCAACGATGTCCAACACACCCCCTCGCGATGAGGCCGCGCCGACGGTCCTCTCACTTGCCGAGTTGAGCGCCATCCGGGCCGATGAGCTCACCCGC
>JAYUBA010001201.1:0-3700 GCA_043741075.1 Frigoriglobus sp. | reverse complement strand
CCCACCGGCCGCCGCCTCGCTCGTCGGGAAGTCGCCGGTGCGGTGGCCCAGGAACGCGAAGCACTCCTGCTGGTGCAGGCTCAGCGGGTAGTACACCTCCACCCCCACCCCGCTCTCCTTCAGGTGCTTCACGAGCGGGTCGCGGTGGTTCGCCGGCACCCGGCACACGTACTGGTTGAACGTGTGCCGCCGGTCCGGCTGCGCCACCGGGCGGCGCATGAACCCGTGCAGGTTCGACGACTCGATGAGCGAATCGTACCGCTTCGCGGCCGTCTCGCGGGCGGTCAGCCAGTCCGCCACGTGCGGCAGCTTCACCCGCAGCACCGCGGCGTGGACCGCGTCCAGCCGCATGTTATACCCGATGAACTTGTGGTAGTACTTCACCTCCGAGCCGTGGACGCGGAGCGCCCGCAGCTTCTTGTCGATGGCCGGGTCGTTGGTGGTAACGAGGCCGGCGTCGCCGCACGCGCCGAGGTTCTTCGTCGGGTAGAAGCTGAGGCACGCGGCGACGCCCAGCGTGCCGCACCGCTTCCCCTTGTACTCGCTGCCGAACGACTGCGCCGCGTCCTCGATCACGTACAGTTGGTGTTCCTCCGCGACGTCCCAGATGGCGTCCATGTCGCAGCACTGGCCGAACAGGTGGACCGGGATGATCGCCCGCGTCTTCGGGGTGATCTTCGCCTCGATCTGGTTCGGGTCGATATTAAAAGTGAGCGGGTCGATGTCCACGAACACCGGCGTCGCGCCGAGCCGGCACACCGCGCTGACGGTGGCGAAGAACGTGAACGGCGGGACGATCACCTCGTCGCCGGGGCCGACGCCCACCGCGTGCAGCGCGAGCACGAGCGCGTCGGTGCCGGACCCGCACCCGACGCCGTGTTGCGCCCCGCAGAACGCGGCCGTTTCCTGCTCGAACGCCGCGACTTCCGGCCCGAGGATCGCCTGGCCGGAGGCCAGCACGCGCAGCACCGCCGCGTCGATCTCGGATTTCAGCCCGCGGTACTGCGCCTGGATGTCGCACAGAGGAACTGGAGCCGGAGTTGCCGGGGTCGGCGCACCAGAAGTAGGTTTCACGAAGACGCCTCCATGCGTTCGGGTCGGAAAGTCGGGCTTGACCGCCAGCCGGGATTGACGAAAGTGTGCTATCCCTACGTTACCAGGGGTGAACGTGTCAACCCGGCTTGCCCGGCCGCAACGAGGCGAAACGCATGACGACGGTTCAGGCACCGGAGGCCCGCACGATGGACAAGCCCGAAGACAACCCGCCGGCCGAGACGCTGGCGGAGATCGCCCCGCTCCTGGCCCCGCTGCTCGCGCGCGTGGCCGCCGACCCGAACGCCCGCACCGCGCTCTTGCACCAACTGCTCGGCGAGAACGCGTGCCGGCAGATCGGCATCTACCCGATCCCGCCCGGCTTCAAGCTGTCCGTCGTCATTCCCGTGTACAACGAGGAGCGGTGGCTGGGCGAACTCGTCCGCCGCGTGCAGGCGGTCGAGATTCCGAAGGAACTGATCCTCGTCAACGACTTCTCCACGGACGGCACGGCCGCCATCCTCGCGCAGCTGGAGAAGCAGTACGACAACGTCCGCGTGTTCCACCAGCCGAAGAACATGGGCAAGGGCGCGGCGCTGCGCGAGGGGTTCAAGCACTGCACCGGCGACCTCGTCATCGTGCAGGACGCGGACTGGGAGTACGACCCGGCCGAGTACCTGAAGCTGATCCAGCCGATCCTCGAGGGCCGGGCGGACGTGGTGATCGGGTCGCGGTTCATCGGCGAGAGCCACCGCGTGCTGTACTACTGGCACTCGGTCGGCAACAAGGTGCTCACCACGCTGTCGAACTGGTGTACCAACCTGAACCTGACCGACATGGAGACGTGCTACAAGGTCTTCAAGCGCGAGGTGATTCAGGGGATGAACCTGAAGTCGAACCGGTTCGGGTTCGAGCCGGAGGTGACGGCGAAGATCGCCCGCAAGCGCAAGGGTCAGCCGCCGTGGCGCATCTTCGAGGTGCCGATCAGCTACAGCGGGCGCACCTACGAAGAGGGCAAGAAGATCGGCATGAAGGACGGGTTCCAGGCGCTGTACTGCATCTTCCGCTACTGGCTCGCGGACTAAAGACACCCACCCCCAACCCCTCCCTGCAGGGAGGGGAGCCAGAGCTTCTCCTGTCTGGCTCCCCTCCCTGCAGGGAGGGGTTGGGGGTGGGTCTTCTTCGCGACGCAACACCCTGAGCCTTCCGCCATGCCCACGCGTCCGCTCGCACTCCTGTTCGCGGCGGCGCTCGTCCTGCGGCTCGCCGTCCTCTTTACCGGGGCGTGGGCCGATCCCACGCGCGTGTACGCCTTCTCGGCCGATTCGCCGCGGTACGTCGCGCTCGCGGACACGCTGCTGAAGCACCAAACCTTCGGTAAGACGGCCGAAGACGGTCTCATGCACCTCGCCGTCGAACGACTCCGGCGCGAGAACGGCACGCTCCCGCCGCCGGACGCGAACGGCTTCTACCCGGAAGCGTTCCGCACGCCCGGCTACCCGCTGTTCCTCGCGGTCTTCGGCGGCACGAGCGGCCTGCGCGTCGCGTACCTCGTGCAGTGCCTCCTCGGTGCGTTCGCGGCGCTGTGCCTCGTGCGAATCGCGCTCGCGATGGGCTGCCGACCCCGCGCCGCGCTCGTCGCCGGGTGGCTGTGGGCGCTGCACCCCGCCGTCGTCACGTTCGACGTGCTGCCGGCGACGGAGAGCCTGTTCGGCTCGCTCGCGCTCGTCGGCCTCGCGGCCACGACCCGCACCACCACACCGGCCGGGCGCGTGCTACCGGGCCTGCTCATCGGGTTCACCGCGCTCGTGCGCCCGCTCGGCCTGCTCTACCTTCCCACCGCGCTCATCCTCGGTTGGAAGACGGCCCCGCGGAAGTGGCTGGCCGCGGGCGTGACGGTCGCGGTCGCGGTGCTGCCGTCGGCGGCGTGGGCGGCGCGGAACGCGTCGGCCGGCAACGGCCCGCGCGTGAGCACCGTCGGCGAACTGAACCTGTA
Source organism: Frigoriglobus sp. (assembly GCA_043741075.1). GTDB lineage: Bacteria > Planctomycetota > Planctomycetia > Gemmatales > Gemmataceae > Gemmata. The sequence continues at coordinate 672 of JAYUBA010001201.1, read as the reverse complement.
CTACTACGGCGCGGCCTACGTCGCCTCCGAGACCCGCGGCGACGACTGGCTCGCGAGCTGGCCGGTTCGCGTGGAGGAGTTGACGGAGCGGCTCGCGGGCAAGCTGCAACCGGGGCAGGACGTGTTCGCGCTCGCGCGCTCGGAAGCCCTCGCGGAGTTCAAGGCGAACCCCGGCACGACGGCGAAGGTGGCCGCGAAGTCCGAAGTGAAGCTGTGCATCGACCACTCCGCCGGCGCGGCGGCCGGGCTGTACGGCGTCGAATACAAGCCGAGCGGGTTTTTCTCGGACGTGCTCCGCGGCAAGCTCGACGCGTCGAAGCTCTCCGCGTGGGGCTTGATCGCGCTGCCGTGGACCGCCCTGAACGCGCTCGTCGCGCTGCTCGCGGCGGCAGGCCTGGTGCGTGCCGTACTTCGGCGGAAGTGGGCGCTGGTGTTCGCCTGCCTGATCCCGGTGGCGCTGTTCTCGCTCGCCACGTTCCCCGTCGGCCTCGAACGCTTCCGGCTGCCGTTCATGCCCTTCCTGTTCGTCCTCGCGGCGTGCGCGGTGTGGCCGCCGGAGCGATCGCCGCCGGCCGCGCCGCCCGTCTGATACGGAAATCGTTCGGAAAAGGTGACGCCGGCCTCCGGTGGTTTTGACCTCCCCCCTAGGAGGGGGAGGTCGGCGAGGCTTTG
>JAYUBA010001200.1:0-11841 GCA_043741075.1 Frigoriglobus sp. | reverse complement strand
GCCGTCGGGCACTTCGATGAACACCGATACCTCCGGCCCCTCGCCCTTCGGGTCCGGGGCGCCCTCCTTCGGGGCCGCGCCCAGTGCCGGCTTGCCCGCCTTCAGGCCGATCTGCTCCAGACCCTTGTGAACCTCCGACGGGTCGGCCTCGATGGTCACCACCGTCTCGTGCGCCTTCTTCCCCTTCGGGTGCCCCCACGACGCGATCAGCTCGATCGGGTACACCTCGCCCTTGAGGTGTTCGAGCTTCCGCGGGGCCACCCTGGCGTCGATGGTGACGGTCTTCTTCTCCTTGTCCACGGCGACGCCGGACTTCTTGTCTTCGGCCGCCGACCGCCCGACGAGGGCGAACAGCGCGAGGCAACCGAAGGTGATAGCGAACGTCTTCATGGGTGAATCCTCCTGCACGCTCCGCTGCGCGTCGCGGCTACGCAATTGATTGTCTTCTCTCACACTCGCACTCACACTCACACTATTTCGTGCCGATGCACACCAGCACCGTTTCCTTGTTGACGAACGGGCCGTCGAGGTTGCACGTCGCGACGACCAGCTTGCCGCCGTGGGCGGTGACGCCGCCGTACACCATGCCCGGCGCGCCGGTCTCCTTCGCGAGCGACAGCGTCCACTTCGGGTTCCCGGTCTTCAGGTCGATGGCGTGAACGGTGCCGCCCAGGTCCGCGACGTAGGCCACGCCGCCGACCACCGCGGGCGGGGCGAAGAACGGCACCTTCGCGTCGTACAGCCACGCCCGCTCGCCGTCGGCCACCTTGAACGCCCGCACCTTGCCGTCGGTCGCGGTGCAGACCGCGAGGCCGTCACTGACGGCCGCGCACCCGAGCACCCCGCCGGGCACCGGCTTCGTCCACTTCACCGCGCCGGTCTTCAGGTCGAGCGCGGTGAGGTCGCCCTTCGCGCCCTTGAGTTCCTTGTAATAGTAGCCGACGGAGCTGCCCGGCACGATGACCAGATCGCCCGCGATCGTCGCGCCGCCCCACGGGTTGTGCGCGAGTTCCTTCTTCCACAGCGTCTCGCCGGTCGCGGCGCTCAGCGCGTAAATCGCCCGCTCGCCGACCTTCTCTTTATCGAGGTACGAGGTGGGCACGAGTACCGTGTCGCCTGCGACGTTCACGGGGGCATCGACGTGCCACTTCCCCTCGCCCTTCTGCCACGCCTTCTTGGGCACGAACTTGAGCAACTGGCCGTCGTCCGGCGGGATGGCGAAGTCGTCCTTCTTGGCCTTCGCCTCCTCGTACTTGGCGACCAAGTCTTTCCACTTCGCCTCCTGCATCTTTGCCACGGTGGGCAGGTCGTAGTCTTTGCCGTCGAGCGTGGCCTTGTCGAGTTCGACGCAGAACGCGCCCGCGCCGCCGCCGCCCATGAACACCTTCCCGCCCGCGACGGTCGGCGCGCCTTCCAGGTGAATGAGTTCGCCCGGCATGACGAGTTGCCACAGCGGCTTGCTGGTGGTCGCGTTCACGCAGTGCAGCACGCCGCCGGAGTCCTGGTGAAGCCCGTCGCCGAAGACGAGCAGGTCGCCCGCGACGGCCGGCGAGCTGACCGACGCGAGCTTCAGGTACGGGGCCGACTTCACCCAGGTCGCCGTGGGCGCGGCCTTCGCGGCGAAGGGGAACACGAACGCCGACGGGCGGTTGAACGCGCCGATGCCGGCGACGTAGACGCCGTCTTTCACCGGCACCGGCGACGCGAGGAAGTGGTCGGTGGACTTGACCGCCCAGAGGACCGCGGGCTTCTCCGGGCCGGCGGTGCCGTCGGTGTTGCCCGTGCGCTGCGGGTTGCCGCGGTACGTCGCCCACGCGCCGGGGTCCGCGGCGCTGGCAGCCGAAGGGAGGAGCAACGCGAAGGAGAGCAGAGCCAAACGCATCAGAAGACCGTCCATTTCTTAGCCCCGGAGGGGCGACCGATGGTAGCCAGGGGTGGAGCGAGCGCCTCGCGAGCGCAACCCCTGGTAGGCGTCGAGAGAAAACCCCCAGCCCCGGAGGGGCGGCAGAACGAGCCGCGAAGGCGGTGTCGCCCCTCCGGGGCTTCGTGTTGTTTCGCATCGGTTCCAGGGGTTGCGCTCGCGAAGCGCTCGCTCCACCCCTGGCTACCATCGGTCGCCCCTCCGGGGCTGAAGGCAGCCTCGACGGGCTTACGCCGCGCCGTTCGCCTACTGCAACTTCACCTGCATCGGGGTGGCGGTCACGGTCACGTCCTTCACCGTCGCCTTGCCGTCGGGGCCGATGATCTCGAACTTGTACGCCCCCGGCGCGAGCGCGAACCGCGGCGACAGCCCGCACTGCCCGCCCCGGCCGTCGCCGCCGGACACCGCGCAGCACGCCACCCGCGCCCCGCTCATGTCCTTCACCACCACCTTGCCGCCGTTGAGTGTGGCGGTGCCGTTGAGCGCGACCGTCACCGGCGTCTTCGCCCCGCCCGGCGTCTGCACGCCGAACAGCACGCTCGACTCCTGCCCCTCGTTGCTCAGGATCAGGTCGAGTTGGCCGTCGCCGTTCAGATCGACGAAACACGCGGCCTGCGAGTTGAACACCTTCTGGTTCAAGCCGAGGTCGGCGGTCTTCTCGGTGAACTTCCCGCCGCCCTCGTTCTTGAAGTAGCGGTTCGTGCCCCTGAGGCAGCACACGAGCAGGTCCGGCTTGCCGTCGTTGTCGAAGTCGCCCCACGCGGCCGACACCGCGCCCGGCAGCGGCTTCGCGAGGTCGCCGCCGGCGGGCGTCACGTCGGTGAACTTGCCGGTGCCGTCGTTGCGGAGCAGCTTGCACTTGCCGTCCGTCTGCGGGATGAAGAGGCCGAGTTTGCCGTCGCCGTCGAAGTCGCACAGCGCCGGGCCGACCTTGCCGGGCTTGTAGTTGATGCCGCTGTCGGCCTTGATCGCGAACTTCCCGCCCTGGTTGACGAGTAGGATGCCGGTGCCGGCGCCGTAGAGGATGTCCGGCCTGCCGTCGCCGGTGAAGTCGGCGACCGCGAGCGTGTCGCCCTTCACGTCGGCGCACAGCCCGTTCGGCCCGAAGCCGCAGGCAGTCGAAACGTCCTCGAACCACAGCCCGACGGGGGCGGTGCCGCCGTGGCCGAGCGCGAACGAGAACGCGTGCGCCCCGCCCGCGTCGCACATCTTCACCAGCAGCGTGTTCTTGCCGGCCTTCAGCTTCAGCACCAGCGGCGTCGGGGTGGGGCTGACCTTGTCGTTACTGTGAACCTTCGCGCCGTTGACCCACACCGTCAGCGTGCCGGCGCTGCCGAGCGCGACCGGCACGTCGGCCGCGGTCGCGACCTCGATCTCGCGGTGCAGGTACGTGGCGCAGTTGCCGCCCACTTCGGGGAACTGCGTCACCCCGCCGTCCTTGATGTCTTTCTTCGCCCACTTGGTCGGCATGTCGCGCTTGCCCTTGTACGTCTTGGCTGCGTCGAACGCCTCCTTCTCGACCGCGAACTCGGTCTTGAAGTTGTCGGCCGGCGCGGCGGCGCGGAACGTGCCGATGACGTGCCAGTCGGTGAACTTCGGCACCACGATCTTCGGCGCGTCCGCCCGGATGTTGCGGTAGACGCGCAGGCCGTGGAAGCCGTTGGCGAGGACGATGTCGGGCTTGCCGTCGCCGTCGAAGTCGCCCCACGCGGCGGCCGTGAGGTTGTACGCGAGTTCCTTCGGGAGCCGCGCCGTTTCGTCGCGGAACTGACCCTTGCCCAAGTTCAGGAACAGGCGCGGGCCGGTCGGCGTGGCGAGGAGCAGGTCCGGGAGGCCGTCGCCGTTGCAGTCGGCCCACACCGCGGACCGCGCGCCGCCGGTGAAGCCGGGCAGGGCGACCTCAATGAACCCGTCGCCGCCGTTCTGGAGCAGCACGACCTTGTTCGCCCCGACGAGGCAGATGTCCGGCTTGCCGTCGTTGTCGAAGTCGATGGCGGTGACCGACTGCGCCTCCGCGTCGAGCTTGGCGAGGGCCGCGTACCGGTCGAAGCCGGGCATGCCCTGGAGCCGGCGGATGTCCTCGCCGCCCCAGCCCACGAAGTCGCGCTTCGGGTTGTAGTCGATGAGCTTGAGGCTGGCCTTCAGCCGCTGGATGCGGGCGACCTTCTTGTGGATCGCCTCTTTGTCGCCGTCCACCATGCACGGGACGATGACCTCCTTGTCCGCGAGCATCTCCGCGAGCAGGCCGGGCAGTTTGTCGATCTTGCCCGCGTAGCTGCGGAGCAGGAACGGCTCGCCGTGCGACATGCCCCACCACTCGCCCTGCGGGTACGCCTGGTACCACGAGGTGCCGAAGTACGTCTCGCTGGCGCCGCCGTTGTGGAAGAAGGTGGCGATCTTGCCGACCTCCGCCCATTTCATGATCTCCTCCCACTCGCCGGGCCGCAGCCCGCCGCGGCCGATGTTGTGCTTGATCTCGGTCTGCGGGTGCTTGCCTTTGATGTCCTGGAGCTTCGTGTAGATGATGAGGTTCTTTTCGCGATCGACCTTCGTCACCTGCATCTGAACGATGTTGGTGGACTGGCGGACCACGTCGCCGAGGCTCATGGGTATTTCGACGTACGCCCGCGCCGCTTGCGGCTTCGCAGACCACGAAATCGCAACCGCGCCGAGCGCGACCGCGAACCACATGCGGCGGAGAACGGACCGGTCGCTCATCGGAAGACCCTCCACGGGAACGCAGCGTGTCTGTGTCGGCCTACTTCTTCTTGATCTTGTCGAGCCGCTCCTGCGCGGCCTTCGCCCACTCGCCGTCCTTCGGGGCGTCCTTCAACACGCGCTCCAGAAGCTTCGTCGCGTCGTCCGGCTTCTTCTCCTCGACCAGCACGCGGGCGTGTTCGAGCATGGCCGGGAACTTCAAATCCGGCAAGTCGTATCCGAAGTAGACGGTCGCGAACGACTTGCCCGCTTCCGCCCACTTGCTCGCGGCGGCGCGGCACAAGCCGATTTGCAGGTGCGCGCGGCCGGCGCGGTCGTCGGTCGTCGCTTGCGTCACGAGCGCGTAGGCGTTCACCGCGTCGTCGAAGCGGCCCTGGTTCTGGAACGCCCAGCCGACGCCGTATCGCGCGTCCACGGCCCACGCGTTGTTCGGCCCGTAGCGCGCGCCGACCGTCTCGAACGCCTGCCGGGCCGGCTCCCACTGCTTCAGTTGCGCGTACGCGTGGCCCAGGCGGAGTAACGCGCGGTCGCTCACGCCGACGACGTTGTGGAACGCGGGGTTGTCGCGGAAGATCACGAGCTTCTTCTGCGCGTCGTCGGCCTTGCCGAGCGCCAGCAGGCACTCCGCGGAGCGGTACAGCCCGTGCGCCCGGTGCGCCGACTTCTCGTTGCCGCCCACCGCGTCGAACTGGCCCTGCGCCGCGGCGTAATCCTTCTTGTCGAAGAGCGCCACGCCCAGGCGGATGCGGATGCGGTCGAGCGTCTCCGGCGGGGTCGGCTTGTCGGTCGGCTCCTGGTCGATGGCCGCCTTCAGGAGCTTGATCGCGTCGTCCGGCTTCTTCTCCGCGACCAGTTCCGCCAGTTCGAGCCGCGCCTCCACGGAGAGCGACAGGTCCGGGAACTGCGCGAGCAGCTTGGTGTACGCCTCGGTCGGGTCGGCACCGGCGGCGCGGTACGTCCAGGCGGCGTCGTAGAGCAGCCGGGCGCGGGCCTCGCTCTGCGGGTGCGCCGGCCGGAACGTTTCCGCCCGCTGCTCGAACAACTTGCCCACGTTGGCGAGTTCCGCCTTCGCCGCCTTGATCTGCCCGTCGAACGCGACGATCTGCTCCGGCTTCAGGTTCGGTTGCTGCTTCTGCTTCTCGACGGCCGCGATCTTGGCCTTCACCTCGTCCACCTGACACTGCGTGCCCCGGAGCGTCGCCTCGACGGCGATGGGCAGCGCGGGCGCGGCCTGCGCGGCCTGGTCGAACGCGGCGCGGGCCTCCGTCGGCTTGTTGCTCTCGAACAGCGCGACGCCGTGGTGGTAGCGGAGCAGCGCGACCCACTCCGTCTTCTGCGAAGCGTTCAAACCGCCCTCGAACTTGTTCCGCGCCTCCTGAAGCACCTGCACCGCCTGCACCGCCTGGTTCTGCTCGCGGAGGAGCGTGGCGAGGTAGATGATGCCGAGCGGGGCGACCGGCGACTTCTGCAACGGGTCGGTGTTGAACGCGCGGAGCGCGTTGACCGCGTTCCCCTTGTCGCCCTGAAGGGCGAGTACCTTCGCGCGCTCCAGGTGCGCGGTGCCGACGAGCGCCGAGGCCGGGAAGTCCTTCGGCAGTCGCTCGAACGCGGCGCGGGCCTTGGTCAGCGCCTCGTTCCGCTCGTTGCCCGGCACGAGTTGGATCGCGAGCCGCTTCTGACAGTAGCCGACCTTGAGGATCGCGTCGGGCGTCTGCTCGGCCTTCGGGTTGGCCCCGATGAACGTGTCGAGCAAGGTCGCGGCGGCACCGAGCTTCTCGCGGAGCATGTTGTCCTGAAGCGCGTCCTCGGCCTTCGCGGGCGCGGTGCGAACGAGGGCGTCCGCGAGGACGTACGGCACCGGGGCGAGGTCGCCGTTCCGCTCCGCGGCCGGAATCGCTTCCAGCACCTTGATCGCCTTCTCCCAATCTTCGACCGCGACGAAACACAGCGCCTGCCCGAACTTGGCGCGGTTTACGCGGTCGAACTCCGGGTACTTCGCGACCACCTCGGCGTACTTGGTCGCGGCGTCGGCGAACGCGGTCTTCGCGTCGGCCGGCTTGTTCTGCTTCACGAGCGCCTCGGCCTTCGCGTAGGCGTTTTCCGCGCCGCGGAACAGCACGAGCGGCGTGAGCGTGCTGTTCGGGAACTGCTGCTTGAAGGTCGCGATGCGGGCGTCCGAAGTCGCGATGTCGCCCGCGAGGTGGTACGCCGCGATGAGTCGCTGAAGCGTCTCCTCGGCCTTCGCGGGTAGCAGCTTTTCGTTCCAGATGGTCTCGTAGGTGGCCGCGGCGTCCTTCGGGAGCTTCGCGGCGAGTTGCGTGTCGGCGAGTTCGAGGAGCACCTCCGGGCGCCGGGCTTTCGCCTCGGCGTCGCCCTGGTTCGCCTTATCGGCCGCGGCGCGGAGCGTGCCGATCGCGGTGCCGAACGTCTGCGCCCGCAGGTTCGGGTTGGCCGGATCGACGACGGTCGCGAGTCCGGCCTGCGCTTTGCCCATCCAGAAGAGCGCCTGGTCGGCGAGCCGCGGGTGGTTGGTCAGCGGCGGGAGCGTCTTCACGGCCGCGTCGAACTGCTTCGACTGCACCTGGCAGAAGCCGAGGCGGAGGGTCGCGTCGTCCTTCAGCGGCGACGCGGCGTAGTCCTTGCCGAATGCTTCGAACTTGCCTTGCGCCTCGCCGAACTTGCCGGCTTCGTAGTTGAGGCACGCGGCGTAGAACGCGCTGCCCGCGACGTAATCCGGGGCCGGGGCTTTGACGAGCGCTTCCAGCCGCGTCTTCTCGAACGGGTCGTTGACGAACTTGGCGGGCTGCTTCAGCGCCTCGACCGCCGCGAGCTTCTGCTTGGCGTGCTCCGCGATGACCGCGTCGAACGCGGTCGCGGCCTCGGCGTTCTCCGCTTGCGACGCGTGAACCCGGCCGACCAGATACCGCGCGTGCGGGCCGAACGGCTGGTCGAACGGGGCGAGTTGGCCGAGCGACTTCGCCGCCGACGGGATGTCGTTCAGCATGAAGCTGGCGGTGCCGTGGTAGTACAGGCCGAGCGGGCGGAACTTGCTCTTGGCGAGGGCCGCGTCCTTCACGAACGGCTCCGCGGTGGCGCGGGCCTCCTTCGTCTTGCCGACCCGCAGTTCCATCTCGGCGGTGTCGCAGCGGGCGCGGGCGGCCCACTCCGGGTCCGGCGGGGTCTTCTTCTCGTAGGTGTCGCGTGCCGCGGTGAACAGCTTCGCGGCTTCGGTGAACTTGCCGTTGGCGTTGTTCTGCCGCTGCGGCATCTCGTTGGGCTTCGCGACGCCTTCGGCCAACTCCTTCTGGCCCAGCCCGCGCTGGCACACGCCCGCGTGGTAGAGCGCGCTGGCCTGCTCCGGGAACTTGGTGTTGCCGGCGGGCGGGGTGAACGCTTCGAGCGCCTTCTGGAAGTTGCGGTCGGGGAGGTCGAGGAGCGCGAGGCCGAGGCCGTAGCGGGCGGCGTGCGCGTCCTTGGAGCCGCCGAACTTGGCGAGCAGTTCGGTGAACCGCTCCGCGGCGAACTGCGGGTTCCCCTCGTTGTACCCCTTCCGCCCCGCGTTCAGCAGCGCTTCGGCCTGCTGGTCGGGCGTGGGCTGTGCGCCGGCAACGGCGAGCCAAAGGGCAACGAGCAGAATGGCGGCGGAACCGCGAACGCGGGTGCTGAGCATCGTGGTGCATCTCCCCTGACGACGAGGGCGGGGCGGGCGGCGGCGTGGGGCCGTTCGGCAGTGCGCGGGGGTCGTCCCTGGCCGTGGCAGCGGCGTCTGAAGGGAGTGGCAGCGACCCGATGGGTTCCATGTTGCGCGAAACGCCACGCCGCGTCAACCACCGGCGGCAGAATTCGCCCGACCGTTACAGGTGGGCAACGAAGGTGGTACAATACCGACACCGCGGAGGAACACGAATATGGCCTTCAGCGACTTCAGATACCCCGAAGTTCTGCAACGGTTTGGGCTTCGCTGGAACTCTGTGATGGACATGTTCGCGGATGCGGTGCCGGTCCAACCGAGCGAGCCGTTCCACTCGGCCTACCAGCGCTCGGTTCCTTTGGGAGCGAACGCGCATACCGAGTTCGCGCGTGCGGTCTGGGTCGTGGGGCCAATTCTCGCGGAGTTCTGGAAGCGTTACCACCATTCGATCACGCTCACCGCCGGCGCCGACCTTCAGGTGCCGGACGCGCCCGAACTTAGCGGCAGGTGCGATTTTCTGATCTCCGGTTCCCATTACCCTTATGTTGTCATGCCGCCCGTCCACTTGGTCGGGTTCATGTCGCCGGGAGACGACTGGGTAAAGGGGTTGGGTCGGTGCATCGCCGCACTGGTCGCGGCACAACATGTGAACGGTGACGGGAATCCCGTTTTCGGCTTCATCACAAACGGAACGGAGTGGCACTTCTTACGACTTCGCGGTGCCGAACTGGACTACGACTTGGGTTCCCAAATCTGCACAGATGCCAGTTACCTCTTGGGCATCCTCACGCACATCGTCGGGCCGCCGCCGGCGCAGGTCGCGGCGTAGCCGTCAGCCGAAGAGGCGCGAGAACCAACTCCGCCCGTCCGGGCGCGGGCGGGGCACCGTCAGCGGCCGGCCCTCCAGTACCGCGGTGCCCCACGCGCCCGCGATCCGCGCCGCGTGCGTCCGGCCCACCCACTTCGCCAGCCGCGCGAACCCGGCCGCCAGCACCGGGCGGCGGCGGTCGATGCCGTGGCCGTCGGACCCCAGCAGGTGGATGAAGCCGCCCGTCGCCCACCGCTTCAGCGCCGCCTCGAAACCCGGCTCCCACGGCTCCGCCAGCGCGCGGGCCGTCACCTGAATCAGGCACCCGGCTTCGATCCACTTCGCCGCGAGCGCGAGGTCGTCCAGCAATTCCGGGTACCGCTCGGCGTGCGCGATGACGAGGCCCACGCCCTCCGGCCGCAGCGCCTCCGCGAGCGGCAACACGTCCACGAACCCGCCGTGCGGCATCTCCACCAGGAGCCATTTGCGGTGGTCGCCCACGGACAGCAACCGCCCCGCCCGCCACTCGTCGAGCGTGGTCGGTGACAACATGATCTCGCCGGTCGGGTGGACCGCCAGCGGAACCTTCTTCTCCGCGAGCATGGCCGCGAGCGCCGCGGCGGCCGACCGGAGCCGGTCGGCGGTGTTGTCCGGGTAGCCGGCGTTCTGGTGCGCGAGGGCGGTCGCGTGGCGGGCGCCTTCGGCGAGCAACATGCGGCACATGGCGAGCGCCACGTCGGCCGTGGGCGGCCCGTCGTCGAGGCCGGCGAGCAGGTGAACGTGCGTGTCCGCGAAGGGGGTCATGTGGGCCGATTCGTTCCGTACTTGTGCTACGCGCGCTTCTCGGCGACCCGGTAAACCTCCACCGCGCCCGCGCCCGTTCCCCTGGCAAGATACCGGCCGTCCGGGGTGAGGGCGACGCCCGCCGCCGGGCCGCCGGGCACCTCCCACTCGCGGAGCGGCTTGCCGGTCCGCGCGTCCCAGTTCGTCACGCGGGTGCCGTCGCCGACGCTCACGAGCGACCCGGCGTCCGGTACGAGCACCAGGCGCGCCCCGCCGGGCGGAGCGGCCAGTTCGGCGCGGACGGTCGGCTTGATCGCGGTCACGTCCCAGAGCCGGATCCGCCCGTCGCGGCACGCGGTCGCCAGGGTCTTGCCGTCGGGCGAGTAGGCCAGCGAGTTCACCTCGGCCGGGTGCGGCAGAAGCGCCCGCTGGCTCGACCGGATGCGGCTCAGGGCCCACACGCGGACGGTCGCGTCCCCCGCGGCCGAGGCGATGCTCTGCCCGTCGGGGGCGAAGGCCAGCGCGCCGATCGGCCGCGTGTGGCCCAGGAGGAGGGTGCGCGGGTCGCCGCGGAAGCCGGGGCCGGGTTCCCAGAGCCGGAGCGTCTGGTCCTCGCCGCCGCCGGCGACCAGTTTACCGTCGGGCGAGAACGCGAGCGCCCCGACCGATCCGCGCGCGCCGCGTAGGGTCGCGGTCTCCTGCGGGGTCTTGTCGGTCAGGTCGAACAGCCAGACGAGGCCGCTCGCGGACCCGGCGCCGGCGGCCAGCAGGCGGCTGTTCGGCGCGAAGGCCAGCGCGCGGAAGGTGTCGCCGGGCTTGCGCAGCACCGCGCGCTCGCCGGGCTTGCTGCTGGCGATGTCCCAGACGCGCGCGGAGCCGTCGCGGCCGGCGGAGGCGAGCAGGCACCGGTCGGCGGCGAACGCCAGCGCGGTGGCGCCGTCGGTGTGCCCCTTCAGGCCCGCGACCAGTTTGGCCGGGCTGGTCGGGCACGCCGGCCCGGTGGCGGGGTTCCGCGGGTCCATCGGTCGCTCCCTCGGATCGGGCCGGGCTTCTTCGGCACGCGGCGGCACGCGGCTTCACTCCTTCGGCGGGGCGAAGTCGGCAACTTCAAACGCCCGCGAACGGTGAGTCTTCCAGAACGATGATCTTGGAGATCCACACGACCGAGTCGGTGTTGTGAACGGCGTATTCGACCCACAGACCGGCCGGGAGAATGGCCCGCTGATAACCGGTGGCGTCGAGGCCGCGGTAGTTGTGGGCCGGGTCGCCCCAATCGCGCGGGCGCGTTTGGAGCGTCTCGATGATCTGTCGGTACACGGTGGCGAGCAATTCCCGCAGGTCGAGCAACTCTGCTCGCGCTGTGAGCTGTTCGAGGTGAGCGTGCCCTTTCCCGACCAGACCGACGGCGAAGCGGGCCGGGCCGGGGTTCATCGTTTCTCCAACCTGCTGATGAGCCGGTCGAAGACCGGCCGCGCGGGGACGGCGCCCGCGATGTCTTCCGGAGTCAGCGGCTCGGCGTGCCGGCCCAACTCGGCCAGGAGGAACTTCTTGAACTGGTCGCGCTCGTGCCGGGCGTCCTCCACCTGTCGGCGGAGACGCTCGTTCTCGCGCAACAGTTCAGCGAGGAGCTGGTCCGTTGTCATCGGCGTCGGGTTGATCGGAGCGTTCGGGTCTGCCGGCATCGTGACCTCCGTGAAGGCGCGGGCGCGATACGCCCCGTTACCGGATTGTACCACGTCCCCTCACGCCGGCTCAACAGCGCGGTCACTCCTTCGGCGGGGTGAAGTCGGCGATCCCCATCGAACCGTCGCACACGTCTATTTCCGAGACTTCTCGCTGGACGCGACAACTTCAGACGGCCTGTTTACCGGGTGATAGTGCGTGCGGCTTCCGAGATCGTGCGTCAGCGCCTTGTTCTTG
>JAYUBA010001199.1:0-3701 GCA_043741075.1 Frigoriglobus sp. | reverse complement strand
CTCCCGCAAGGGGAGAGGGCCAGAAGACTCTTCGCCGCCGGGTGAGGGGTCTTGCTTCTCGCCGACCGAAATCCGCGTGCTGGCTTACACCGCGCGCCGGATCGCGACCCCGGAACTGGTCGGGCTGATCGAGGCATTCGACCGCGAATGGAACTCGTCGGTGATCCTCTTCGAGACCAACGGGGCGTTCCGCGGCATTCGCGACCTGCTCGTTCACCACACGCGGTTCGGTCCGAAACTCAAGAGCATCACGCAGACGACGGACAAGGCGGCCCGCGTCGCGGCGCTATCCGTGGTGGTGGAGAACGGCTGCTTCCGACTGAAGGGCGACGGCCACCGCACGTCCGGCCCGCACGCCGCGCAGCGGGAGCTATGGGAGGAGATGGTCACGTTCCCATTCGCCGACCGCGACGACCTCGTAGACGCCGCCGCAATGGGCTGCGCGTACCTGCTGGATAGGCGCGAACCGCGGGCGTGGTGACCGTGTCTGGAGTGCAAGCCAGAAGTGACGGAAGCGAAACGGAGCACAGGTTGACTTGTATCGATGTACAGTATTCGGTAGTTTGAGCGTCAGGTTGATCGGGAGGTTTGCGCTGTCGAGTCATGCCATCTGTTGCCCGCCCGAATGCGAGGAGAAGGAATGCCAGCGCTGCTTACCCAAACTGATGTGCGTCTCGCACGCAACCTGAAGTTTTGCTACCTGTGCGGCCAGCCTTTTCAGTGCCGCGCCGACAACCACCCAGACCACGTTCCTGCGAAAGCCATCTTTGCGAAGGAAGATCACAACTTCCCCCTCAAAGTCGCTGCCCACCTTGAATGCAATAGACGGGAGTCGGCGACTGATGAGATTCTTGGCCAATTGATCTCTGTCAACCACGGGAGGCAGCCAACAGAGGGCCAGCGCACACTCGAGTTCAAGATCTACAACGTCGAGGGGTTCCAGACACCGTTTTTGGGCTTCGCACAGGAGAGTGTTGCGAGTCAGATCGGTCGCTGGCTTCGTGGCTTCCACGCGGCGCTTTATGAGGAATTCCTTCCGTACGAAACACCCAGCGCGATTCACCCGCCGTTTCCGCACGGCAAACTGACAGAAGATGGCTTCACGATCAAAGACATCCTCGATCAGCAATACCTCTTTGTCGAGATCATCAAGCGGAACCGCGATACTCGTACTCTCGATCGAATCGTCTGTAACAACGGCAAACTCGTCTACGAGTGCGTGTGGGTTCGATTGGAGGGGCAGTGGGCCTGTGTGTTTGGGCTTCAAATTTACAACTGGATGAACCTCGCCGACACCCACTTTCCGAGACGAGGCTGTGTGGGGGCGTATAAGCCTGCGAGCGGGTTGCCGAGACTTGGCACTGTGGGAACAAACCTACTGTTCACAGTTCCGAATGACGAGCCGCTTGATGCCTTCGGAGCCTAAGGTTTGGTTCGGGATTGAATAATCCAGTCCGCTGTGGTCACACCTGACCACAGCCAACGCCTTGCGTTTCCAGCATTTCGCGGCCCGCTGTGGTCACCCTCGCGGGCCGTTCGCACTGAATCGCCTGCAATTCCCTGCACAAACGCTCTGTAACCAAAATAGGGGGTACTCCCGTGCCCAATTCATTCCACGATATGCGGACAGGGGCTGTCGAACGCGACGGTGCGGTCGCGGGCCAGTTGCCGCCGGGACAGCGGGTTCTGCGGCGCGTTCTCCACCCCGCCGTCATTTCGCTTGCGGCGATGCGCCGGACGCGGCATCATGGGGGTAACCCTCCGTTGTCGCGGGTCCGCGCGTCGCTGATCTCCGCCGTTAGGCCCGCCGGTTTCCCCTTTCCCGGTTCACGCGTTACACTGGCGTCATGGATTCCGAACTGCGGGCCGTGCTGGGCGAGCGAATCGCGGATGTCCGCGCGCGGATCGCGGACGCGTGCCGCCGCGCCGGCCGCGACCCGGCGGGCGTCGCGCTCGTCGCGGTCACCAAGACCGTGTCGCCGCGCGTGGCCGCGGTCGCGGCGGAGTTGGGGTGCGCCGACCTCGGCGAAGGGCGCCCGCAGGAGCTTTGGAAGAAGGCGGAAGCCGTCCCTTTCGCGCGCTGGCACCTCGTCGGGCACCTCCAGCGGAACAAGATCGACCGCACGGTTCCGCTCGTCGCGCTCGTTCACTCCGTCGATAGCGAGCGGGTGCTGGACGCGCTCGACGCGTTCGGCCGCGGGCGCGGCGCGCCGGTGCCGGTGCTGCTGGAAGTGAACTGCAGCGGCGAGGCGAGCAAGGGCGGGTTCGCGCCGGACGCGGTGCCCGTGGCGTGCGACAGGGCGGTGTCACTCGCGGGCGTGGACGTGCGCGGGCTGATGACGATGGCGGCGTTCGCCGCCGACCCGCAGGGCACGCGGCCGACGTTCGCGGCGCTCCGCGAGTTGCGCGACCGACTCCGCGCGCGGACGGGGCTTGCGCTCGCGGACCTGTCGATGGGGATGAGCAACGACTTCGAGGTCGCGGTGGAGGAGGGCGCGACGCTCGTGCGCGTCGGCACGACGCTGTTCGAGGGATTTGGGGGGTGACTACCGTCCTCGTTCACCGGCGTGGTGAACGCCCGCGCCGGTTCGGGCTTGCCGTCCGCCCCGATGGGAGAAAGGGCGACCGCGACTTGCGTGGTCGGGAACGACATCGGCTGGCCGTTGGACACCAGCCACCCCTTCACTTTGGCTTTCGCCTCCGCGCCACAACCGCCGCCCGCGAGGGCGGCCGGTGAGGGCGTTCGCTGCCGCTACCGCCCGCCCTCGGGGTTCCTTGGCTTACCAGTCGCTTCCGAGGATGTCACCCCCGTTGCGGGTGCAAGCCGCCCACCACGTGGTCGCGCTCACGCCACTGCTGACGCTGCGGATGCTGCCGTCGGCCAGACCGACCATGATCGTACCGGAGTGGGGCGACGACGCCTGCCCGCGGTCGCACTTGCCGGCGGTGGTGTTGGGGGCCGAGATGCCGAAGATGGTGGGCTTGGCGTCCACCCCGGTGTACCACTTCGTGCCGTCGCCGCTGATCCCGCCGCCGAACACTGCGGACACGCGGTCACCGGGGTAGCTGTCGGAGCTTCCGGGCGGTGTCGTGCCGGTGACCGTCCCGGACCGGTAGATGCCCCGCATCCACCACGACCCGCCGGCCGAGTTCGAGCGGTTGCGCACGTTCGGGGCGGTCACCGCGTTGGGGGTGATGCCCGGGCAGTACGACAGCTTCTCGGCGTACGCGATGGTGTTCGAGGTGCCGTCGGTGATCGCGACGAGCGTGGTCTTCCCGTCCCAGTCGGCCGCGGTGACCCGGGACCGGTTGAAGTTCGGGTTGCCGAACACCTGGAAGTTGGCCGCGTAGCTGGCCTCGCCCGGCGTCCAGTCGGTGGCCGCGTTGGTCGCGACCGACGGGCAGATGTACGTCTTGATGCGGGTCTGGCGCAGGTACCTCAACCCGCCCTGGCCGGGGGTGTCCCACAGCGGGATGACCCCACCGCTCGTCACGGGGGTCGCTGACTTGGAAACGTTCTGCTGTTCGATGTACGGCAACAGGTGGAAGAAGTGCGGCGCATAGTACGCGCCGCCGTACTGGAACGCCGCCATCGGCGGCAGGGTGCCGAGCGAGTCGTGGCAGTTGTGGGCGGCGAGGCCGATCTGCTTGAGGTTGTTCGAGCAGCTCATGCGGGCGGCGGCCTCGCGCACCTTCTGGAC
>JAYUBA010001198.1:0-3719 GCA_043741075.1 Frigoriglobus sp. | reverse complement strand
GGTCGCCAACGGCGGACCTCACGGGTTCAGCGAAATCCTGTACGCCTACTCCTCGACGGCGAACAACAACGGCTCGGCGTTCGCCGGGCTGAGTGCGAACAGCCCGTTCTACAACGGAACGCTCGGTCTGGCGATGCTCGTGGGCCGGTTCGGGGTGATGCTCCCGGTGCTCGCCATTGCCGGCTCGCTCGCTCGGAAGAAGCACATCCCGGCTGGGCCAGGCACTCTGCCCACCCACACACCGCTGTTCGTCTTCCTGCTCGTGGCCGTTGTCGTCGTGGTCGGGGCGTTGAGTTTCTTCCCGGCCCTGGCCCTCGGGCCGGTCGTCGAACACCTCATGATGCGGTCGTAACCGGAGCCACCGAAAACACTATGAACACTCGAAGTGAAGTCCCGGCATTGTTCCGGGCCGACATCCTGCGGGGGGCCGTTTCGGCCTCTTTCAAGAAGCTCGACCCCCGCACGCAACTCCGTAACCCGGTGATGTTCGTTGTCTACCTCGGCAGCATCATGACGACCCTCTTGTGGGTGCGGTCGCTGTCAGGCGGCGGTGGCGACGAGTCGTCGGGATTCGTCTTGGGAGTCGCCCTCTGGCTGTGGGCGACGGTGCTGTTCGCCAACTTCGCCGAGGCCATCGCTGAAGGGCACGGGAAGGCCCAGGCGGCGTCCCTCCGCAAGTCCCGCACCCAGGTGACGGCCCGCAGGCTGACCGACGCGAAAACTCGCCAAACGGCTGACGTCCCGGCCGCCGAACTCCGGGTCGGCGACCTCGTCTTGGTGCGGGCCGGGGACGTGGTCCCGGCCGACGGCGAGATCGTGGAGGGCGTGGCGTCGGTGGACGAGAGTGCCGTCACCGGGGAGAGTGCCCCGGTGGTTCGGGAGAGCGGCGGCGACCGGAGTGCCGTGACCGGCGGCACCCGCGTCATCTCCGACTGGCTCGTGGTGCGGGTGGCGACGCTGCCGGGGCAGAGCTTTCTGGACCGCATGATCGCTATGGTCGAGGGGGCGAAGCGGCAGAAGACGCCGAACGAGATCGCCCTGGCGATCCTGCTCGCCGCCCTTACACTGGTGTTCCTGTTGGTCGTGGTCACGCTCCTGCCGTTCTCCGCGTACAGCGTCGAAACGTCTGGCCAGGGCCGAGCCGTCTCGCTCACGGTTCTGGTGGCGTTGCTGGTCTGCCTGATCCCTACTACCATCGGGGCGTTGCTCTCGGCCATCGGCATCGCCGGGATGAACCGGCTGAGCCGGTCGAACGTGATCGCCATGTCCGGTCGGGCGGTCGAAGCGGCCGGGGACATCGACGTGCTTCTCCTCGACAAGACTGGCACGATCACGTTGGGCAACCGACAGGCGACCCGGTTCGTCCCGGCGGAAGGGGTGACGGGTGAGGAGTTGGCCTCCGCCGCCCACCTGGCGTCGCTGGCCGACGAGACGCCGGAGGGCCGCAGTATCGCCGTGCTGGCGAAGCGGGAGTTCGGCCTTCGGGGACGTGACCTGGAACAGATTCAACCGGACTTCGTGCCGTTCTCGGCCAAGACCCGCATGAGCGGCGTGAACCTGGACGGCCAACAAATTCGCAAGGGTGCGGCAGAGGCCGTCGAGGCCCACGTCCGCACGCTCGGCGGCATGGTGCCGGAACAACTCCGGGGTGAGGTGCGGAAGATCGCCCAGGCCGGGGGTACGCCCCTCGTCGTCAGTCGGGACGCCGTGGCGTTGGGGGTGATCGAACTCAAGGACATCGTCAAGGGGGGGATCAAGGAGCGGTTTGCCGAACTGCGGCGGATGGGCATCAAGACGGTGATGATTACCGGGGACAACCCGCTCACCGCTGCGGCCATTGCCGCCGAGGCCGGGGTCGATGACTACCTGGCCGAGGCCACCCCGGAGGCCAAGTTGGCCCTCATCCGCGAATATCAGACGGGCGGTCGGCTGGTGGCGATGACCGGGGACGGGACGAACGACGCCCCGGCCCTGGCCCAAGCCGATGTCGCCGTCGCAATGAACAGTGGCACCCAGGCGGCGAAGGAGGCGGGCAACATGGTCGATCTCGACTCCAACCCGACCAAGCTGATCGAGGTCGTCCACGTCGGCAAGCAACTGCTCATGACCCGTGGGGCACTGACCACGTTCAGCATCGCCAACGACGTGGCGAAGTATTTCGCCATCCTCCCGGCGGCCTTCGCCTCAACGTACCCGGCCCTCAAGGCACTCGACCTGATGCGGCTGTCGTCCCCGGCGAACGCCATCCTGGCGGCGGTGATCTTCAACGCCTTGGTGATCGTCGCCTTGGTACCGTTGGCCCTCCGGGGAGTCCGTTACCGGCCCGTCGGAGCCACCCAACTGCTCCGGACCAACTTGCTCGTTTACGGCGTCGGCGGGCTGATCGTGCCGTTCGTCGGCATCAAGGCCATCGACCTGCTGCTGTCCGTCATTACTGGTTAAGGGGAAAATCTTATGTGGCAACAACTCCGCACGTCGCTGGTCGTTCTGGGCATCATGACATTGCTCACCGGCGTCGTATACCCGCTTGCCGTCACGCTGCTCGGGCAAACTCTATTCCCACGTCCTGCGAACGGCAGCCTGGTCGTTCGGGACGGTCAATCAGTCGGGTCCGATCTGATCGGACAACCGTTCTCGAAGCCTGAATACTTCTGGGGGCGGCTCTCGGCGACCAGCCCGGTGCCGTACAACGCCGCCTCGTCGTCCGGGTCCAACTTCGGCCCCCAGCACCCGGACCTCGCTAAGAACGCCAACGAACGGATCGACGCCTTGCGGTCGGTGGACCCGACCATCGAGATGATTCCCGTTGACCTGGTGACGGCTTCCGGCAGCGGCCTTGACCCGCACATCAGCCCCACCGCCGCCGCCTTACAAGTGCAACGGGTCGCCGCCGCTCGTAAAATGACGGTGGAAGAGGTTCGCCGGCTGGTGGCACTTCACACGGAAGAGCGGCAGTTCGGAATCTTGGGTGAACCTCGGGTCAATGTTCTCGCCTTGAATCAGGCCCTAGACGCTCTCACACTAAAGTCCCCGTGAACAGAACGGCCACGGACATAATCCATGACGATTGACCGTCCCAATCCCGATGTCCTCTTGTCGCAGGTGCGAGCGGAAGAGGAACACGACCGGCGAGGAAAGCTGAAGATTTTCTTCGGATATGCTGCGGGCGTGGGCAAGACATACGCCATGCTCGAAGCGGCCCGCCACGCACGGGCGTCCGGTCGGGAGGCGGTCGCCGGGTACGTCGAGCCGCATGGCCGCCAGGACACAGAAAGCCTGCTAAACGGCTTGGAAGTTCTCCCGACCCGTCCGGTCGAATACGGCGGCGTGGTGCTGCGAGAGTTCGATGTCGATGCCGCCCTGGCCCGTCACCCCGACCTCATCCTGGTCGATGAACTGGCCCACACGAACGCCGAGGGGTGCCGTCACGCCAAACGTTGGCAGGACGTGGCCGAGTTGCTGGCCGCCGGTATCAACGTTTGGACGACGTTGAACGTTCAGCACATCGAAAGCCTCAACACCGTGATCGGTCAAATTACAGGTGTGGTCGTTCGGGAAACAGTCCCGGACGGGATTTTCGACCTGGCCGACGAACTGGAACTGATCGACCTGCCGCCGGATGACCTGTTGGATCGGCTGCGGGTGGGGAAGGTGTACCGCCCGGAACAGGCCGACCGGGCGTTGCGGAATTTTTTTCAAAAGCCCAACCTTGTCGCACT
>JAYUBA010001197.1:0-3724 GCA_043741075.1 Frigoriglobus sp. | reverse complement strand
ACCAGCGACGTGCTCCGGTACCACCAGAGGCGCAACACTCAGGCCGCCAAGTCCCACAAGAAACAGCGGCATAAATGCGTCATCTGAACCCGCGCTGTACTGCTAGCCGATCTGCTCCAAGAGGCATCCGAGTTGAACGCGATCCTCACCGCGAGCGTACGCACGGTGAAGGCCCGGCTCGCGGGGTCCTGATTACTTCTGTCTTCTCTTCTATTCATCATTTATCATTCATCACTTAGCATTTCGGACCCCATGCCAACGCTCCTCGTTATCGACGACGAACCGGCCATCCAGCACGCGTTCCAGCGGGCGTTCCGCGGGGGCGAACTGGTGCTGCTCTCCGCCTCCACCGCGGCCGAGGCGGTCGAGGCGGTGGCGCGCGAGCGCCCGGACGCGATCGTACTCGACGTGCGCCTGCCGGACGCGACCGGGCTGGAGACGTACCACCGGCTCCGCGCCATCGACGCCCGCGTGCCGGTCATCCTGGTCACCGGGCACGGCACCACCGAACTCGCCATCGAGGCCATGAAGGCCGGGGCGTACGAGTACCTGCTCAAGCCGCTGGAACTGGCCGAACTGCGCGCCGTGGTGGAACGGGCGGTGCAGTCCAGCCGGCTCATGCGCGTGCCGGCCACGATGCCCGACGACGCGCCCCCGCAGCCGGCCGGGGACCAACTCATCGGCAAGTGCCCGGCCATGCAGGACGTGTACAAGGCCATTGGCCGCGTCGCCGGGCAGAGCGTCACCGTGCTCGTGCTCGGCGAATCGGGGACGGGCAAGGAGCTGGTCGCGCGGGCCGTCTACCAGCACGGCGCGCGGGCCGCCAAGCCGTTCCTCGCGGTCAACTGCGCGGCCATCCCGGAGAGCCTGCTGGAGAGCGAACTGTTCGGCCACGAGAAGGGCGCGTTCACCGGCGCCGACCGCAAGCGGATCGGCAAGTTCGAGCAGTGCCACGGGGGCACCATCTTCCTCGACGAGGTCGCCGAGATGACCCCGCTCACGCAGGCGAAGGTGCTGCGGCTCGTCCAGGACCAGCAGTTCGAGCGGGTGGGCGGCAACGAGACGGTGCGGACCGACGTGCGGCTGATCGCGGCCACCAACGCCGACCTGGAGAAGATGGCCGACGACGGCCGGTTCCGCCTCGACCTGTACTTCCGGCTGAACGTCTTCACCATCCGGTTGCCGGCCCTGCGCGAGCGCGGGGACGACGTGGCGCTGCTCGTCGATCACTTCGCCCGGCGGTTCGGGCGCGAACTCGGCAAGCCGGAGGTGGAGGTGTCGCCGGAGGCCGCCGCGGCGCTGCGGGCGTACCCGTGGCCGGGCAACGTGCGCGAGCTGCAGAGCGTGCTGAAGCAGTCCATCCTCCAGACGAGCGGGTCGGTGCTGCTGCCGGACTTCCTCCCGGCGCACGTCCGCAAGCCGGCCCCGGCGCCGGGCGGCGACGGGGCCGGCGCGTTCGACTGGGACGGGTTCGTCGCCGGGCGGATCGCGGCGGGCAGCGAGAACCTGTACGCGGAGGGGCTGGAGCGGATGGAGCGCGAGGTGCTGGTCCGCGTGCTGAAGCACACCGCCGGCAACCAGCTCCAGGCCGCCCGCATCCTGGGCATCACCCGCGGCAGCCTGCGGAACAAGATTCGGACCCTGGGCATCAGCATCGCCCGGTCGGTCTGGTCGGACGACGACCAGGGTGACTCGTAACGGACCAGGGAACTGAGGAAAAATCGGACTAACCACAGAGGCACAGAGACACAGAGAAAACCTGAAGAGAGTGCTGAAAATGAACTCTGCTCGCGTCTTCTCTGTGTCTCTGTGCCTCTGTGGTTAGCAGCCTTCTTCGCACGGCACGGGGGTTGCGATGGCGTGCGTGCCCTTCCCCTTTGGCACGCGAGAAGAAGACCGTGGCCGACACTCATACGAACGCGCCGCCGCCGCTCGCGCCCGGCCTGCTCCCGAACCTGCGGTTCGACGCGCTGTCCGGGTTCCTGGTGTTCCTGATCGCGATGCCGCTGTGCCTGGGCATCGCGTCGGCCAGCCAGTACCCGCCGATCGTCGGCATCTGGACGGCGGTCATCGGCGGCATCGTGGCCACCTTCCTGAGCAACTCGCAGTTGACCATCAAGGGGCCGGCGGCCGGGCTGATCGTCATCGCCGAAGGGGCGGTGCTGGGGCTGGGCCGGGAGTTCGCGCCGCCCGGCACGGACCTGAACGACGTGCTCGCCGTGGCGAAGATCGGGTACCCGTTGGCGCTCGGCGTCGGCATCACGGCCGGGGTGATCCAAATCCTCTTCGGCCTGTTGAAGGCCGGGAAGCTCGGCGAGATGGTGCCGCTCACCCCGGTCCACGGCATGTTGGCCGCGATCGGCATCACCATCATGGCGAAGCAACTCTTCCCGATGCTGGGGATGCCGGCCCCGGCCGCCGCGCAGATGCGCGAGAACCTGCACCTGCCGGAATTCCTGATGGAAGGCGTCCTCCCGACGATCCTGTCCGTCCCGGGCGCCCTTGCCAAGCTGAACCCGACGATCACCGCGGTCGGGCTGACGGCCCTGGCCATCCTGATCGTCTTCCCGTTCCTCAAAAGCCGCCTGGCGTTCCTCAAACCGGTCCCCGCGCAGCTCGTGGTACTTTTGGTCGCCATCCCGATGGGCCTCGCCCTGGGGCTGGCGGACATCTCCAAGGCGCTGGTGTCCATCCCGAACGTGCTGGAGGCGCCGGAGACGGCGTTCTTCTTCCCGAAGTTCGACGGGGTGGCGACCGCGACCGGCATCACGTACGTGATCCTCTTCGCGCTGATCGGCAGCATCGAGTCGATGCTCAGCTCGCAGGCGATCGACATGATCGACCCGTGGCGGCGGAAGACCGACCAGAACCGCGACCTGCTCGCGGTGGGCGTCGCCAACACGCTGTGCGCCGCGATCGGCGCGCTGCCGATGATCTCCGAGATCGTCCGCAGCAAGGCGAACATCGACAACGGCGCCCGCACCAAGTTCGCGAACCTGTTCCACGCGCTGTTCCTGCTCGCGTTCGTGCTGCTGCTGCCGTTCGTGATCACCAAGATTCCGATGGCCGCGCTGGGCGCGATGCTGGTGTTCACCGGGTTCCGGCTGGCGTCCCCGAAGGAGTTCGTCCACACGTACAAGATCGGGGCCGAGCAACTCGTGGTGTTCGTCACCACCATCGCCGTGACGCTCTGCACCGACCTGCTCATCGGGGTCATGTCCGGGATCGCGCTGAAGGTCGTGATTCACCTGATTAACGGCGCCCCGATCCGGACCCTGTTCCGCCCGGACATCGAGGTGGCGCACGCCGAGGGCGACAAGGCGGCGGTGTTGAAGGTTCGGGGCGGGGCCGTGTTCTCCAACTGGCTCGGCCTGAAGAGCGCCGTCACCAAGTACATGGACGGCCGCGAGGAGGTGGTTCTCGACCTGTCCGCGACGCGGCTGGTGGACCACAGCACGATGGAGAAGTTGCACCAGCTCGAACGGGAGTTCGCGGAGGCCGGCAAGCGGCTCACCGTCACCGGGTTGGACGACCACAGGGCGCTGTCCGCCCACCCGCTGGCGGCCCGCAAGGGCAGCGGGGTCGGCGCGCCGAAAGAAGTGAGTTCCGCGGCCTGACGCACGGTCCGGTTGCTGCCTTCCTTGTGGTGCGGGCCTCTGGCCTGCATCGCTGCACCACAAGAAGACAGTGCGGCCCGCGCGCGTGGGAACACCGCAACCCCGGC
>JAYUBA010001196.1:0-3726 GCA_043741075.1 Frigoriglobus sp. | reverse complement strand
GTCTCGCTTCCCCCCACCCGGCGGCGAAGCGCCGCCGCCCTCCCCCTCAAGGGGGGAGGTCAAGGCAAAGCAGATGGTCACTGTTCAACACGATTTCTATGACGCCCGTTTTCGCGCGCCGGCGCGGGTATTCGCACCGGGTCGTTCCCGGTCCGGAATCTCATTCGCATTTCATAGGTCGGCGCGGGGCGGGTTCGGGGCCGCCGCTCTCACACATCTCGCGCGGTTCGGGTCGCGGTTTCGCCAAGTGGGATAACGACTTGCGCCGCGCAGAGGCCGGCGGTCCGCTTCCGCTCTCATCTCCCGGTACGCCGCGGTCGGGGCATTCGCCGACGGCGTTCACTACCGCCTCATCGGCGCGGTGTTAGAGATAGTAATGTCGAGCGTTTGATTCCCAGACGCGCCCGGCATATATGGAACCCCGCTGATGTCGTTCGACTACTTCGACCGGTACTTCGCACTCGCCGCGGCCGGGCTGGGGATTCTCCTGGCCGGCGGCCTGAACCTGACGCTGGGTCGGGGCGGGCGTCGCGTGTGGCTCCGTCTGGCGGGAACGCTGGCGGCGTGCGGGTCGGCGTGCGCCGCGTTGGGGGCGATCACGCGGCCGGAGTTGGCCCTCTTGGCGGCAGAGATTCAAGCCGCCGTTCTGATGTTTGTCGTCCTCTTCGGCTCCGCGTGGGTCGCGCGACAGGTGGCGGTGCTGGTGACCGTTCTCCGCAAGCCGGGGCCCCGCTGGGGGCTGGTGGTGGCGGGCGGGTTGGGCGTCGTCCTCGCGTCCGGGCTGGCGTTCGACCGGGCCGACGAACTCGACGCCGATCAGAACTTGAAGAACCTGGAGATGGCCATCGGGCGCCCGCCCTCGCGGGTGAACGACCGGACCCCGGCGGCGACCGACGGCGGCACCCGGATCGTCCTGAAGGAGCCGATCGCCGCGCGCGACGCCGCCGAGCTGGTCGGCCCCGAAGAGCACATGCTCCACGGGTCGCTGTACCACGACCAGACGATCCGCCGCGGCGGCCCGACCGACCACTCGAACTGCCACGGGTGGGTGTTCACCGACGGCAAGTTCCTGCTCGGCCCCGACGACGTGGAGACCATCGTCGAGGAGAACGGCTACCACGAGACGCACGAGCCGCACCCCGGCGACCTGGTGGTCTACCGTGCGGGCGGGACGATCGCGCACACGGCCGTCGTCCGCTACGTGAGCGAGGGTCAGCCGGTGCTGGTGGAGGGGAAGTGGGGCACGATGGGCGTGTTCCTGCACCCGGCGGACAAGTCGTTCTACGGCACCGACTACACGTTCTACCGGAGCGCCCGCGCCGGGCACCTGCTGGTGGGCGTCGGCGGCACCAGCCCGAACCCGTCCGACGCGGGACACGCGGCCACCGAGTGACGCCGCCCGCGCCCGACACCGAACCACGACGCCCGCGGCGCACCCGCGGGCGTTCTCGTTTCGTTTCCTCCCGCGGACGACCCGAGACGGTGCAACGGGTGCGGCGGAGCGTCGTCATGGTGATTGTTCGCCCCGGCGGGGTCGGTTACCATGACCGCACATCTCACTTCGGGAGGAATTGCATGGCCCGCTTCACACTGGCCCTCGCGGTTGTTTGGCTCTTGACCACCATGCCGACAGCGGCTGCGGCGGGCGACCCACCGAAGCCCGACCGCACGCTCGGGAAACAGCCGGATTACCAGACGAAGGCACCGCGGTACGGGTTGCTCGTGTTCGGCCCCGAGGGGAAGGACCGCGTCTGGCTCGTGCAGGACGGCGACGCGCTCTATGTGGACCGCAACGGGAACGGCGACCTGACCGATCCGGGCGAGAAAGTCGCGGCCGAGAAGCCGAAGGGCGCGTACGTGCCGGACGAGGGCGAGTTCTCCTTCGAGGTCGGCGACCTGACGGTCGGCGGGCGGGCGCACAAGGGCGTGCGGGTGTCCGTCGCCCGGCTGTCGCGGTACGAATCGCCCTCCATCGCGAACCGGCCGGACGTGAAGGCCGCGCTGGCGAAGAACCCGAAGGCGACCGTATTCTTCGTCCGTGCGGACGTTGAGGTGCCGGGGATGAAGGGCGGCGGGCTGGGCGGGCGGCTGTCGTTCACCGCCGGGTGCTTCGACCTCAACGGCGTCCTGCAGTTCGCGGACAAGCCGGCCGACGCGCCGGTCGTCCACCTCGGCGGCACGCTCGAAATCACCTTCTACGCGAGACGACCGGCGCTGTGCGTCGGCCGCAGCAGCGAGTTCGTCCTCGTCGTCGGCACGCCGGGACACGGCCCGGGCACGTTCGCCATGCTCTCGTACATGGACACGATCCCCGAAGACGCCAAGCCGGTGGCGGAAGTGACCTATCAGCCCGTGAAGCCGGGCGACCCGCCGCTCAAGGAGAAGTTCGAGATCAAGGAGCGGTGTTGAGGGGTGAACCTCGACGGCCCGGTTCGGGTCGCAGACACCGTGGGTTCCGGCACCGCTTCCGTGACTCTGTCGTTCGACAACTGGAAGGGCGCGAAGGTCGCCCCGACCACGCACGCCGTTGTTGTTTCGCCCGCGAAGGCCGGCCCGAAGGCCGAGCCGGTCGCGGAGAACCTCGTCGCCACGCTCGTCCACCCCGACCGCAAGGCCAGCGTCTGGACGGTCAAGTTTTCCAACGACGGCACGCGACTGTTCGCCTCCGGCTACCCGTCCGGCATCGTGCAAATCTTCGATGTCGCCGGCCGCAAGGAGGTGCGCCGTATCGACACCCCGGCCGGCCTGCGCGGATCGGCCGACTACGCGCTCCTCACGCCCGACTGGAAGACGCTCTACGTCCCGATTGAGAAATCGAAGGCGAAGGCCATCGAGAAGGATGGGAAGAAGGCGTACCGGATCGAGTACTCCGGCCCGATCCGCGTATGGGATTTGACCACCGGTGAGGAGAAGGAGTCGATCGAGCCTGCGGCCGATTCCGGCTCCGTCCACGCAACCCTCTCGCCTGACGGCCAGTTCCTGGTGTGCGTGGAGCGGTCGAGCTACGACTCCGACGGGAACGGGAAAGACGCGACCGTCATTTGGAATCTGAAGACCGGCGCGAAGCGAAAACTGGGCGACGGCTACCTGATACCGGCGTTCGCCCCGGACGGCAAAACGCTCGCGGTCCGGCACTACAACTACGAAGCGAAGACGAGCGACGTCCGCCTCCACGATGCCGCCACGTTCAAGGAACTCGCGAAGCTCGATTGCCCCGAGAAGGACCGGCAGTTCTCGCTCGATGCGTTCTCGTCTGATGGTTCGGTGATCGCGGTCAACATCGGCGGCAAGAAGGGCGCGCCGCGCGAAGTGTGGTTCCGCGACGCGAAGACGCTGGAGGATCGCGGCCGATTCATCGGCGAAGCGAACCCGGACAGGCACGGCTGGGGAGGCGGGCAGTTCACCCCGGACGGGAAGAAGTACGTCATCCTTGGTTTGAAGGGGGAAGCCTCGGTGTGGGACGTGGCCGCGAAGAAGGTTGTCCGTACCTTCGAGATCGGTGCCGATAGCTGGCAGCTCGCGATCAGCGCGAACAGCAAGACACTCGCGGTGGCGTGGGCACCGAAGCGGGACGCGGGGTTGGAGGAGGTTCGCGAGCCGGACCCGCGAGATTACCCGCAACCGCGCGTGACGCTCTTCGACCTGGTGGGCACCGCGCCCCCGCGGACGCTGATCGCGCCGCACGGATTCACCGGCAGGGTCGCCTTCAGCCCGGACGGCAAGACC
>JAYUBA010001195.1:0-3732 GCA_043741075.1 Frigoriglobus sp. | reverse complement strand
AATGCTTGGCCGTCCGCTCCTGGCCGAAGTGGCCTCGGAACCGTCGCAGGTGCGACGCGAACGCCGGCCCCAGAGCCACGATTTCCTGCTCCGTCATTGGTTGTCCTCCCCGATGAACAGCTTGCGAAACGGCGAGGAACCCGCGCTGTACTGTTACGAAGTTCGAGGGCTGAAAAACGGTCATTTCACGAGGCTCGAACTTCGGAAATCCTTGTTTTCTAGACGTTTTCATAGTGCGCCCGCCCTGGGCTCGGGGCAGCGGGTTGCGTGTTCTTGTTCGTCCTCGGGTGGCTATTCTTCGTGGGAACAGTCGTCCTGCTGGCCGGCTTAGGTCATCTCAAAGAGCTTTCCGAGAAGGTGCTCATCGCGTTACTCGCGACCACAACCGTAACCGTGGTCGGGTTGCTCGCCGCGGTCGTTCGCTACCTGTTCCCCACCAACCCGGCGATCTTCGGTCAAGACTCGCTTCCGACAACGCGCGGGGCGAAGGCGGAGACGAAAGCGAAGGCCGATTGAACGTCTACATGGAGTCTTGCCTTCACATCGAGTTCCAGGTGGACATCGACCCGTACAGCATGATGTGAACCCTGCGATTTCCCACTTTCGTGTATGAGATCGGCACGGTCGCGGATCAGGATGGGTGAGGAAGTCGCTCACCTAACCCGAACCGCGTCATGACGCACCGTCTGCTGCTCCGATTGCTCGCGTCCGCGCCCGCGGCGGATCACGTCCCGGACGCGGAGTTGCTCCGCCGGTTCGTCGCGTCGAACGATTCCGCCGCGTTCGAGTTAATCGTCCACCGGCACGCGGGCGCGGTGTGGGCGGTGTGTCGGCGCGTGCTGCGGTCCGAGGCCGACGCGGAAGACGCGTTCCAGGCGACCTTCCTCGCGCTCGTCCGCAAGGCGAAGTCGATCCGCACGCCGTGCGCCGGCGGGTGGCTGCACCGCGTCGCGGTGAACGCATCTCTCAAGCTCCGCGAACGTGCCGCCCGCACCTCGTCACTTGAACCGAATCAACTCGATGCGGTTGCCGCGCCGACCGCCGGACCGGACACGGACCTCGCCGCCGCCGTTCACGAAGAACTCGCCCGGCTGTCGGAGCGCGAGCGGCTCCCGCTGGTGCTGTGCGACCTCGAAGGGCTGTCGCACGCGGACGCGGCGGCGGCGCTCGGCTGGCCGGTCGGCACCGTGTCCGGGCGGCTCAGCCGGGCGCGGGCGAAGTTGCGCGAGCGGCTGGCGCGGCGCGGGCTGGCGCCGTCGGCGGCGCTGCTCCCCGCGCTGCCGGTTCCGCCTCACCTGATTCCGAACGCTCTGTCCCTGACCGCGGGCACTGCTCCGCCCGCGGTCGTGTCCCTGGCCGAAGGAGTTCTCGCGATGACGGCAACGACAACGTGGAAGTGGGTCGCGGTCGCGATGGTGTGCGCGAGCGCACTCGGCGCGGGCGGCGTCCTCGCGTTCGGCCCCGGTGGCGGGATACTTCCGCCTGTGAACGTCGTCCCGGCACCCGCGCACGTCGCGAACGAGAACCCGGTCCCGCCCGCGAAGGGAAAGCCCGCCGACGTGGTGTGGGTTCCTGTGACCGGCTCCGATGGCAAAACTCTGAACGGCAGCAAGTCGCCGACCGCGTTCCCCGAGATCGTCGTGCTCACGGTAGACCCGAACGATCCGGACCGCGCCGAAAAGTACGCCGCCGCTTTCGCGAAGCTCTGCCCGCGACTCACCGGTGCAATCGTCCTGAAGGTCGAAGAGACCGACAGCACGCTCCAAAAGTTACTCAAGCTCCGGCTGGATTACGGAGTGAAGCAACTGGCTCGGTTCCGTGAGGTGATCCGCAAGGGGGCGTGGAACGCGGCCTTTACTGCCGAACTCTTCGAGTGCCTGACCGACATGCAGGCGGCGGCCTCCGAATTATGGGGCGGCCAGCCGAAGGAGCTGATTCCGTGGCTGGAGGAACTGGTTGTCGTAACGAAAGAGATGGAACGCTTTCACCTGATCCGCATACTGAACGGCACCGACCCGCCCCAGCGGCTCGACGGGGCGATCCGCCACCGCCTCCGGGCCGAGACGGCGTTGCTGAAGGCCAAAACGCGTGCATGAGCCTGGGAGGGTTTGGCACTGCGATTCCGCCCTCCGCGGCGAAAAATCCGCGCCGGCCCCCTGGCGGCAACCCGATGACGGCGAATACCTTGACGTTGCCGGGCGGTGTGGTATTACTCACCCAAACACCGCCCGTTCCGTGATGTAAGGGGTTCGCCACTCATGTCCCACATCGTCGCCGCGCCCTGCAACGACTGCAAGTACACCGACTGCTGCGTCGTCTGCCCGGTAGAGTGCTTCTACCAGGACGAGAAGATGCTCTACATCGACCCGGAAGACTGCATCGACTGCGAGGCGTGCGTCCCGGAGTGCCCGGTCGAGGCCATCTTCTCCGAGCCGAACACGCCCGCCCAATGGAGCAGCTACATCCAACTGAACATCGAGCGCGCCGCCGTGCTGAAGGCCGCCGGCGGCCCCGCCCACATCACCGAGAAGCAACCCGCCCAGGAAGGGCCGGACTGTAAGAAGAAGTAGTCGCAGGTCGTAAAGTCAAAAGTCGTAAAGTCAAAACCGGAGACCGACTCGGCTCGAACATTAAGCCGTTCCGTTTCCGGTCTTCCGACTTTATGACTTTCGACCTTCCGACTTGAGACCGACAAGATGACCGGAATTCTGCTCATCCAACTCGGCACGCCGGACAAGCCCACCTACGGCGGGCTGTTCCCCTACCTGCGGCAGTTCCTCTCCGACCGCCGCGTCATCGAAGTCCCGCGCGCCATCTGGCTGCCGCTGCTGTACCTCCGCATTCTGCCGTTCCGCTCCGGCGCGTCGGCCGCGAAGTACGCCCGCATCTGGGACGCGAAGACCGGCTCCCCGCTCATGCACTACACCGTGCGCCAAACGGAACTGCTGAAGGCGCAGTTCCCGGACAACCCGGTGCGGTTCGGCATGATCGTCGGGAACCCGGCACTGCGCACGGTGCTCACCGAGATGGTCGAGAGCGGCGTCGATAAACTCATCGCGATGCCGATGTTCCCGCAGTACTCCGCGACCTCCTTCGCCAGTGCCACCGACTCGCTGTTCAACGCGCTGACGACGCTGCGCCGCGTGCCGGCGGTGCGCGTGGTGCCGCCGTACTACGACCGCCCCGGTTACCTCGACGCGCTCGAAGCGGTCGTCCGCGACGACCTCGCGAAGCTGCCGTGGGAGCCGGAACACGTCGTCGTCAGCTTCCACGGCATCCCGCAGAAGTACGCGCAGCGCGGCGACCCCTACGCGACCCACGTCGTCCGCACCACGCAGGCGCTCGTGAAGCGCATGGGCTGGCCGCGAACCTACTGGACGCAAACGTATCAGTCGCGGTTCGGCAAGTCGCCGTGGCTGAAGCCGTATACGGACGACGTGCTGGCGGCGCTCGCGAAGAAGGGCACGAAGCGCGCGTACGTGGCGCTGCCCGGCTTCACCGCGGACTGCCTGGAAACGATCGACGAGATCGGCCGGGAAAGCCGCGAAGTCTTCGAGCACGCGGGCGGCGAACACCTCAAGAACGGCACCTGCCTGAACGACCACCCCAAGTGGATCGAGGGCATGGCCCGCATCCTGCGCGACGAAGGCCACGGGTGGCTCCCGGAGCGGGGGGCGTAAGCCCCCTGTGGTTGCGCCAACGCGAATCCCACACGCGTTCTTCGACGCGAAT
>JAYUBA010001194.1:0-3732 GCA_043741075.1 Frigoriglobus sp. | reverse complement strand
AGAAGATGATCCGCTCTGAAGCCCTGGAAGGGCGGCTGTCGGTAGCCAGGCGTCGTAAGACCCTGGAACCAAGAAGCCTACTTCTTCTTGCAGTAGCTCAGCGCCATGAGGGCGTAGCCGGTGTCGAGGTTGGCGTCGCTCTCCATCCAGTTGGCGGTGGCGTTGGTCCAGCTCCCGTCCGGCTTCTGGCGCTTGATGATCGCCGCTTGCAGGTCGGCGCGCCAGTCGTGCTTCACCCCCTTCGCGTCGGTGAACGTGTCGTCACCCAGCGCGTCCATGCACTTCGCGAACGTGTGGTAGTAGTAGTACAGGCCGCGCTGGCTGTTCGCTTCGGGCATGCCGGGGTTGGCGTCGAGCGTGTAGTTCTTGCCGATCCACTCCAGCGCCTTCTTCATCCGCGGGTCGTCCTTGCCGACGCCGCAGTAGATCATGCTCTTCACCCCGGCGTAGGTCATGCTGCCGTAGCCGCCCATGTCGGTCTTGCGGCCGTCGCCATCGGTGCGCCGATTCTCGCCCCCGTTGGCCCCGGTGTAGATGAAGCTGCCGTCGTTGTTCTTCGCGGCCCACGGCGCCTTGTTGTGCTCGTTGTCGAAGTTCTGGCACCGGCTCACGAACACGGCCGCCTTCTTGAACGCCGGGTCGTCCTTCGACACGCCGGCCTCCTTGAGCGCCTCGAGGAAGAACGCGGTGTTCGACAGGTCCGGGCGCGACTTGTCGCCCGCGTACCCGGCCCCGCCGTAGTAGTCGCTGTCCTTGTCCTTCCCGCGGGCGTCGTCCCACTGGTACTCCTTCAGGTACTTCGTCGCGTTCTTGCCGACGGCCTTGTACTTGTCGCCCTTGTTCGCGGCGTTGAGGGCCATGATGTTGATGCTGGTGGTGTAGTTGATGAGGGCGGCGTTCGCGTCGTTGCCGGCGATGTGGCCCGCCTTCTCGTTCACCAGCCCCTCGACGAACTTCACTGCCTTCGCGGCGGGCGCGGCGTCCGCACCGACGCCGCAGCGGAGCAGGCCGACGACGACGATCCCGGTGACGCCGCGGTTGTTCGGCGCCGGCCCCCAGCTCCCGTCGTCGTTCTGCGACTTCTTGAGGTAGGCCGTCGCCTTGTCCACCGCGTCCTTCATGCCGTCGGCCTTGTCCTTCGGCTGAGCGGGTGCCGACGACGGCAACAGCGCGACGGCCGCGGCGAGCGCGAATACGGGTACGAGCAGACTCTTCCTCATGGCACGAACCTCCGCGGTGTGGGGGTGAAGGCATCCTACACAGCAAATCGAGCGCCGGGTAACGAATCGCGGGCCGGCGTGCGGTCCGAAGCGACCCGCTGGCAACGGCCTGGTCACGGCTGGTAACGGGGTGACCGCGCCGGGTTTCGCTGGCGTCGAATGCCGCGCCGGGCTATCCTTAACTTATCCCGCCGACCGCCCTCCCTCCGTTTGCTCCCACCATGCGGCTTCACGCCTCGCTTCTCGCTGTGGTTTCGCTCTGCTTCGCGGCCCCTGTTGGAGCCGCCGACCCGCCCCGCGCGGCGAGCGCGGAGGCGGTGACGTTCGAGCGCGACGTTCAGCCGATCCTGACGCGGTTCGGGTGCAACGCGGGCGCGTGCCACGGCAAGGCCCGCGGGCAGAACGGCTTCCAGCTTTCGCTCCTCGCTTACGACAGCGACTTCGACTTCAACGCGATCGCCACCGAGGCCCGCGGCCGGCGCGTCTTCCCCGCGAACCCGTCGTTCAGCCTGCTGCTCCGCAAGGCGAGCGGGCGCGTGCCGCACGGCGGCGGGAAGAAGTTGCCCGAAGGCGGCCCGGAGTATCGCACGCTGGAAAAGTGGATTACAACCGGCACGCCGCGAACGCCCGCCGACGCGCCGCGGTTGGAGAAGATCAGCGTCTCTCCCGACAGCCGGTTAATGAAGTTCCAGGCCTCGGAGCAACTTGCGGTCACGGCCTACTACTCCGACGGCACCACGCGCGACGTGACGCACCTTGCGCAGTTCTCGAGCAGCGAGAGCGTGTACGCGGCGGTCGATTCGGCAGGCAAGGTGAAGGCCGGGCCGATTCCGGGCGAGGCGACGATCATGGCCCGCTTCGCGGAGAAGTTCGCGGTGTGCAGCGTGCTAATTCCGCATTCCGGCTTGACAAATGAACAATCGTATACCAAGATACCAGTAGCGAATTTCGTGGACACGCACGTCTGGGCGAAGCTCAAGCAACTCAACCTCACGCCGTCGGAACCCGCGGGCGACGCGAGCTTCCACCGCCGCGCCTATTTGGATGTGATCGGCCGATTGCCCACACCCGACGAAACGCGCAACTTCCTCAGCGACCAAGACCCGAAGAAGCGCGAGAAGTTGATCGACGCACTGCTGGAGCGCCCGGAGTACGCGGACTTCTGGGCGAACAAGTGGACCGACCTGTTGCGGCCGAACCCGTACCACGTCGGCATGAAGGCGACGTACAACCTCGACCAGTGGCTGCGCAAGAGCTTCCGCGAGAACACGCCTTATGACCAGTTCGTGCGCGAGTTGATCGCGGCGAAGGGGAGCACGTTCAGCAACGGCGCGGTGGTGATGTACCGCGACCGCCGCGACCCGGCCGAACTCACCCCGCTGGTGAGCCAACTGTTCCTCGGCGTGCGGCTCGACTGTGCGAAGTGTCACCACCACCCGTTCGAGGTGTGGGGGCAGGACGACTTCTACAGCTTCGCGGCGTTCTTCGGCCGCATCGGGCGGAAGGGCGTCGGCATCTCGGCACCGATCAGCGGCGGCGAGGAGAGCATCTTCGCGCTCCCGGCGGGCACCGTGAAGCACCCGCTGAGCGGCAAGGCGATGACGCCGACGCCGCTGCTCGGCAAGCCGCTGGACATCGACGCAGACACCGACCCGCGCGACGTACTGGCGGCGTGGGTGACGGCCCCGGACAACCCGTACTTCGCGAAGGTGATCGTAAACCGCGTATGGGCCGACCTGATGGGCCGCGGGATCGTCGATCCGGTGGACGACCTGCGCGCCACGAACCCGCCGAGCAACCCCGCGCTGTTGGACGCGCTCGCGGTCGATTTCCGCAAGAATAAGTGCGACCTGAAGGCGCTGATCCGCACCGTCTGCCTGAGCCACGCTTACGAGCTGAGTACCACACCCAACGACCGCAACGCATCGGACCTGCGGAACTACTCGCGGCACTACCGCCAGCGGTTGCGGGCGGAAGTGCTGCTCGACATGGTGAGCGACATCACCGGCGTGCCGGAGAAGTTCGAGGCGATGCCGGCGGGCTCGCGCGCAGTCGAAGTGTGGACGGCGCGTTCGCAGTCGGTGTTCCTCGACAGCTTCGGCCGCCCCGACCCGAACCAAGACCCGCCGTGCGAGCGCACCTCGGACACGACCGTAGTGCAGGCGCTTCACCTGATGAACAGCCCGAACCTGTACCGCAAGGTAACCTCCGACGACGGCCGGTGTGCGGCGCTCGCGAAGAGCGCGAAGCCACCGGCGGAACTGGTAGACGAGCTTTACCTGCTGGCATACAGCCGCGTTCCGACCGATACTGAACGTGCCACCGCCGTGAAGCGGTTCGCGAAGGCCGGCGCGACGCGGCGGAGTGCGACCGCAGACCTGATGTGGGCGTTGATAAATACCCCGGAGTTCGTGTTCAACGACTGATAGCGCCGGCTCGTTCCTCAAGGCTCGTTCCTCCTCAAGACACAACGAGCCGCGACAAGACACAACAAGACACAACAAGACACAAC
>JAYUBA010001193.1:0-3742 GCA_043741075.1 Frigoriglobus sp. | reverse complement strand
GTCAGCCCCCACAGCAGGAACCGGCCCAGCAGCCGCACCTCCCACAGCTCCGAGGGGAGCAGCGTCCACAGCCGCCGCCGGCCCGCGCGCACCGCGGCGACGCGGGCCGACATGGGCAGCGCGGCGAACCCCGGCGGCACCCGCCGGACGCGGCGCAGCCACCGCTCCAGGCGCACCGGCCGGTACGCGAGGTACACGGTGAACAGGATGACGCCGTAGAGCATCCCGACGCCGAACCCGGTGCCGAGCTGGAGCCACCAGTCCTCGTGCCAGAACAGCCGCTCCGCGCCCAGTTCCTGCCCCAGCCCGGCCCACGAGACGAGCAGCATGAGGAGGATCTGAGCGGTCAGCAGCGGGTACGCGAGGAGCCACCGCAGCGCCGCCTCGATCAGCACGCTCGTCCGCCAGATCCCGTCGTACAGCCTGTTCATGGGCGCCTCGGTTGACCGCGGGGGAGAACGGATCGTCGGTCCCTCTGCCGACCGGTCGGTCGCGAAGCGGCGAGTGTACCCGCTCCGTCGCGGCGTGTCACGCGCCGAGGCCGATTCCGCGCGCCGCCGCGCCCGCCCGCTTGCGGTCCGGTTCCGCCGCCCATAAAGTCTGGTGAAACGCCGTCGGCCGGGATGAACCCGACCGCTCGCCTTTCTTTCTCCCCACGAGGTACTCACGATGGGCTTCGCGCAAACCGTTGACGCACAGGGCAAACCGGTCCACCGGCCGGGCAAGGGCAGCCACCACCAGATCGGCCTGGTCCGCGGGCAGTTCGGCGGGGTGGACGAAGCGAAGTGGCTGAAGTTCGTCGCCGATGCCGGGTTCGACGGGTGGGAGGAGGCCACCTGGGAACTCGACCTCCGCCGGTGCGACACCGCCGCCGGCGCGGCCGACTACGCCAAGCAACGCGTCGCGCTGGCGAAGTCGCACGGCCTCGAAATCTTCACCGTCGCGACGCACCTTCAGGGTCAGGTGCTGGGCGACGAGCCGAGCGCCAAGACGCTCAACTTCTGCTCCGGCAAGGGTCAGGCGAAGGCCGCGTACAAGGCGTGGCGCGCCGCCGGGAACAGCCCGCCGCGGACCGACCCGTTCTTCGTGCCGGACGAGGTCGGTACGCTCATTCACAAGGAAGCGGAGGCGGACCTGTTCGCGTGCGCCCGGTACGCCGGGGCGCTGTCGAAGTTGCAGAACCGCAAGGTGTCGATGTCCGGGTTCGTGGGCAGCCCGGCGCACTGCTGGAGCCACTGGTTCCTGTTCCCGCCGCTGCCGTCGTCGATCGAAGGGCACGCCATCCCGGACGTGCTGCAGGTGTCGCTCGAACTGATCGTGGAGCGGTTCGGGCCGCTGTGGAACGAGTGCCGCAAGCAGGGGGTGACGTTCGACCTGGAGTGCCACCCCAGCGAGCGGGCGATGGGCGACCTGGAGAGCGCGACCGACTACATCACG
The DNA here is from genome assembly GCA_043741075.1 of Frigoriglobus sp. Classification (GTDB taxonomy): domain Bacteria; phylum Planctomycetota; class Planctomycetia; order Gemmatales; family Gemmataceae; genus Gemmata. The sequence continues at coordinate 2,305 of JAYUBA010001193.1, read as the reverse complement.
TACCTGGGCAAGCAGGGGTTCGGGTCCGACGTGGTCGGGTTCAACCTGGACGGGTCGCACATGGAGTGGCAGAACGTGTCAGTGATCCAGTTCATCCGCGAGTTCCCGGAGTACATCCACTGCGCGCACGTGAAGGGGGTACAGGTGGAGCGCGAGCACTGCCGCGGCGGTCGGCTGGGCGGGCACCGGGGCATGGGCCACTGGACGAACGGGTGGAAGTTCGTGACGGCGGGCACGGCCCGCGACGCGAACAGCCTCGAAGAGATCTTCATCGAGCTGAACCGCGTGGGGTACGAGGGCGCGGTGTCGATCGAGTGGGAGGACAACGACGCCGACCAGTTCGCGGGGGCGCGGGCGGCGCTGGCGAACTGCCGCAAGGCCGACCTGCCGCCCAGCGGCCTCAAGCACGACGAGGCGCTGAAGGGGTGAGCAAACGAAGTGCGCGCCTTCCATCTCGGAGGGCACGTGTGGTAGAGTGAGGTGCGTATGGCCGGCGTGCTCCCGCCCGTGTTGAAGGGCATCTTCGTCTGCGATGACGTCCTCGGCGCTCCGATCGACGGAAAGCCGATTGTGGTGAATGTGTGGAACGCGACGCGCCTTCCGGCGGGCGCGCCGCTGCCGTACACGCTCAAGAAATTGTGCGTGTTCGCGTGTTCGCGTGTTCGCGTGTCTGCGTGGCGGCCGCTGCCGCTCGACGTTTCGGGTCGAGGTTGTGAGCGCCGACGCCGGACTTCAACTCGGCGTGCGGATGTTCGCGGTCGATTTCACGAGCCCGAACACCACCATGTACGCGCGGCTGATGCTCGACGACGTGATCTTCCCCGCGCTGGGCGACTACACGGTCGAACTGTTCTGTAACGACGTGTTTCTCGACGATCAGCCGATCCAGCTTCTCGCACCGAAAGGGTGACCGATGGAACCCGAACCGGAATTCGTGTTCGTGAGCTTCGAGGGTAAGTTCGAACCCTCCCCGCCGGGCACACCTGCGAGTCCGCGGCCGCCCCACCGCCCCCGCGAAACGGGCAATCATCCGGCCGCCGAACAGTTCGTTTCGCCGCCCGAACTGGGTGCGGACGCGGCGTTCGCACGCGAACTCGCCGACCACGTTCTCGCGTACGTCCGCAACCACCCGGCCGGCGCCACCGCCGAGCAGGTCGCGGCGATGGTTCAGCAACTGCTCGCCCGGCGCTCGGCGTAACCCCTGAGACGAGGTGACACATGGGCAGGTGATTCTCGACGCCGAGACGCGGGCCAAGCTGAACGGCCTGTCGGAGCGGCTCGAACTGTACGACGAGGCCGGCACGCTGCTCGGCTACTACCTTTCGCCGAAGGTGTACGCGGCGCTCACGATGCCGATCGACCCGCCGTTCACGGAAGAGGAGATCGCGGACGCGTTCAACCAGACCGGACCGGGGCGACCGCTCGCCGACATCCTCGCGGACCTGAGGAAGCGATGAACTACACCGCCCGTTGTGCGTCCGCTACCAGAGCGACGACGCCGCGAAGGTGGTCTACGTTGCAGCCGTGAGGTGGGTTGGGTATTGACCCGCCTCACGGCCGGCGTCACGGGTCGAGAGTCTCAAACTCGAACTTGCAGTTCGGCAATGCCTGCACCAGCGTCTCGACCCCGGCCAGGGTGACCTTCGTCCGGTTCAAGTGTAGGTTCCTCAGTTTGCCGAGCTTGGCGAGGTGGACCAGCCCGGCGTCCGTCACCCCCGTGTCGCTCAAGTACAGGTTCACGAGCGACGTCATCCCTTTGAGGTGTTCCAGCCCGGCGTCCGTCACCCCGGTGCGTCCCAAGCCCAGGATGGAGAGTTTCGTCATCCCCTTGAAGTGTGCGAGGCCGGCGTCGGTGATTCGCGTTTCGGACAGTTCCAGGGTCTGAAGTTGGGTCAATCGACTGAGGTATTCCAGGCCCGCGTCGGTCACCGGCGTGCCGCCCAGATACAAGCTGCGAAGGGTTTTCATCCCCCTGAGGTGTTCAAGCCCCGCGCCGGTCACCGCGGTGCCGTACAAGTGCAACTGTACCAGCCCCGACAGCTCCGTGAGGTGTGCGAACCCGGCACCGGTCACTTTCGTCTGGCCCAAGTTCAGGTACGTGAGTCCCGTCATCCCCTTGAGGTGGGCAAGCCCGGCGTCGGTGACCGGCGTGCGACTCAGGCTCAGTTGCCGGAGGCTGTTCATCCCCTTGAGGTGCGCAAGCCCGGCGTCAGTCACCTTCGTGCGGCTCAAGTCCAGGAGCGTGAGTCCCGTCATCCCCGTGAGGTGTGCAAGCCCGGCGTCGGTCAGTGGGGTGTTCTCCAGA
>JAYUBA010001192.1:0-3746 GCA_043741075.1 Frigoriglobus sp. | reverse complement strand
TTGTTGGGGTTGCAACCCACTCGCGCGACCGTTTACGATTCCCGGTCTGCCGCGGCTGCCCTGCACGGATGGGGCGTTCGGACACAGCCGCCGCGGGCGCACGGATGCGGGACACATGCCGACCATCAACAAGCGATTCCTCCTCAAACTGCTCCTCGTCCTGTTCGCCAGCACCGGGGTGCTGTTCGCCGCGCACGCGGTACAGGCGCGGCGCATCCCGGCGGCGCTGAAGCTGCAATCCGAGCGCGCCGCGGACGCCGGGAGGCTCGATGTCGCGGTCCACTACCTGCGCCAGTACCTGGAGTTCCACCCGGACGACGCGGACGCGCTGGTGCGGCTCGCGGAGCTACTCGAGCAGCGCGCCCCGACCCAGCGCGGGCAGTCGGAACTGCTGTTCCTGTACGACCGCATTCTGAACCTCGACCCGGACCTGCACCCGATCCGCCGCAAGGCGCTGGCGGTCGCCCTGAAGAGCGGGCGCTACTCGGACGCGGTGACGCACGGCGAGGCGCTGCTCAAGTCGTTCCCGACCGAGGCGGCGCTCTGGCAGCAACTCGGCGCGGCGCACGCCGGGCTGAACCGGTTCGAGCTGGCCCGGCCGTGCTACGAGAACGCCGTGACGCACGCGCCCGACGAGATCATCGGTTACCAACAGCTCGCGCAGCTCGTCTGGAAGAACATGAACGACGACCGCGGCGCGCGCGACGTGCTCGACCGCATGGCGAAGGCGCTCCCGCAGGACGGCGACGCGTTCCTGGTCCGCGCCCGGTTCGAGACGTTCACCGCGGAGGAACCGGGCGCGCCGCCCGGCACCGGCGGCGACCTGGTCCGCGCCGCCCGCGACCTCCAGCGCGTCCTCGAACTGGACCCGGAGAACGCGGAGGCGTCGCTGCTGCTGGCCGAGATCATGCAGCGGAACCGCAACGTCCCCGCGGCGCACGCCCTGCTCCGCGACGCGGTGTCGCTGTACCCGCGCAACCTGAAGCTGGTCCGCAGCCTGTCGTGGCTGGAGCTGATCCGCGGGAACGCGGCGGCGGCAATCACCGTCCTCGAGGACGGGCTGAAGGCGTCGCCCGACGGCTTCGACCTGATGGTCCCGCTGGCCGACCTGCTCGTGCAGCAGGGCGACACGGCCCGCACCGCGGACATCCTCCGCCGCCTACAAGAGCGCAAGGTGCCGGGCACGCAGGTGAAGTACCTGAAGGCCCGTTTCGCGATGCGGGAGCAGCAGTGGGCACCGGCGGTCGCGATGCTCGAGTCGCTCCGCGCCGAGATCGTCAACCTGCCCGGCCTGGAGATCCAACTCAACGTGCTCCTCGCCGGCTGCTTCCAGAAACTCGGCGACCCGGCGGCCGAGGAGAAGGCGTACCAGCGCGTCACGAACGCCGACCCGAAGAACGTGCTCGCCCGCGTCGGGCTGGGCACCCTGTACATGAACGCCGGCCGGTTCGAGGACGCCGCCCGCGAACTGGACGCCGCGGTGCAGTCGCCCTATGCGACCGGCGCGGTCGTGACCCAGTGGCTGAAGCTGAAGGCGCGGCTGCTCCTTCGCACCAACTCACCCGACGACTGGCAGAAGCTCGACTTGGCGACGCAGGCGTTCGCGCCGCGGTTCGGGCGCGGGTCGTCCGAGCCGGTGATCCTGCGCGCCGAACTGATCGCCGCGCAGGGGCGCCCGGCCGACGCGGTGAAGGTGCTCCGCACGGAGGCCGCGGTGCGCGCCGGCGACGCGCGCCTGTGGGCCGTGCTCGCGCTCCTGACCGCCGACGCCCGCGGGGCCGCCGCCGGGCTGGCGGTGATCGACGAGGCCCAAGCCGTGGCCGGCGACTGCGCGGACGTGCGACTCGCCCGCGCGAACCTGTACGCCCGCGAGCCGGGCCGCGTGCGCCCGATCGACGCCATCGGCGAGAACGTCGAGGGCTGGCCGGAGAACGAACAACTTCGCCTCATGTCGGGACTGGTCGAGGTGTACGACCGGCTGGGCGACCAGCCGAACGTGGTCCGCACGCTGCGGCGGATCGTAACCCGTCAGCCGGCCAACGCCGCGATGTGGCTGAAGCTCCACGAGCGCGCCGCCACCGGCGACGCGACCGCCGCAGCGGCGCGGGCGGCGCTCGTCAAACTCGAAGGCGAGAACGGGCCGTCGGTTCTCCTGTGCGACGCCCGCACCGCGGGCGCGGCCGAGGCCGCACAGGTCGCTTCCCGCGTGGCGGCCGTTTACGGCGACAACCCGACCCGTGCCGACGCGTGTCTGGCGCTGGCCCTGCTGAAGCGGGCCGGCGGCGACGAGGGCACCGCGGGGGCGCTCATCGACCGCGCGTACCTGCTGGAACCGACGCGGTACGAAACGGCCGAGGCGCTTCTCGCACACCTCGCGCGGACCGGCGCGAGCGAGCGGATCGCGCAGATGCTCGCGCGGCTCGCGGCCGACCCGCGGTGGGCGGGCGAGCCGTTCCGCCGCATGGTCGGGCACGTACTCGCGACGCTACCGCCACCGGCCGCAGTGGCGGTGTTCGACCTGTGCCGCCCGCTGGTGGAGCGCGAGCCGGGCGGCCCCGCGTGGGTCGCGGAGTGCGCGGTGCTGCTGAAGCGACCCGACGCGCTCGCCTTGCTCGACGCCGCCGCCAACCGGCCGGGCGCGACCACCGACGACTGGCTCCGCAAGGCGCTGTTCGTGTCGAAGGAGAACCCCGCGGCCGGGCCGGAGGTGGTCGCCGCAGCGAAGACGAAGCTCTCGCCCGCGGCCTACGCGGACCTCGTCGCGGTTTACGCCGACACCGCGGCCGGGAGCACGTTCGTACCCGGAGCCGGCACCGCCGTCGAGAAGAGGTTGCTCGCGCAGGCGCGGCTGTCGGTCAAGCTGTCGCGGGCACAACACGCGGAAGCCGCGAAGGTTCTGGACGCGTTCCTCGCCGACACGGACACCACCCCGGCGGACGGGGATTGGGCGCGCCGCAACCTCGCCATGATCTACGCGACCGGCGGCATGCAGGACGACCGCGCCCGCGCGATGGCGCTGCTCAAGGGCGTGACCACCGATGCTTCCGCCACCCCGGCGGAGTTGCGCGCCACCGTGGGCGTGCTGGCCGCACTCGCCCGCTACCTCGAAGGGCCGGACCGGCGCGCGGTGCTGAAGAAGGCGACGGACGCGCTCGAACTGATTCACAAGGCGAGCGGCGCGCCGACCGACCTGTTCGCGCTGTCGCAACTGTACCGCGCCGCGGGCGACCGCACGAACGGCCGCCGGTGCCTCCAACAGTTGCTCAACCGCGACCCGGCGGAACTCGCGCGCGACCCGTCCTACGCGTTCTACCTGACCGCCGCGCTCGAGGAATTGGTGGAGGACCGCGACTTCGAGCGGGCCGCCACGTTCGCCGGTAAGCTCTCGCAGTTGCGCGTGGGCGACTTCAAATCGCTGGCCGCGGTCGCGCGGTTCGAGGCGAAGGCCGGGCGGGCCGAGCGCGGGCTGGCGGTCGCGGAGGACTACGCCCGCCTCGCGGACGCCGGGGCCGGCGACTACCTCGTGCGCTCCGCGCAGGTGGCCGAACTGCTCGACGAACTGAGCCGCCTGCCGAACGTGCGCGGGACGCCCGCCGGGCGGGCGATCACGACCGCCGCCGCGGACCGGTTCGCGGCCATCGTGCCGAGCCGCCCGGAAGCGATCGTCGGCGTGGCCGGCGCGCTCGCCGCCGACGGCCGCGCGACCGAAGCGTTCGAGCGCATCGAGCGCCTGAACCGCCACCTCC
>JAYUBA010001191.1:0-3752 GCA_043741075.1 Frigoriglobus sp. | reverse complement strand
AAGCGCCGGCCACCCTCTCCCGCAAGGGGAGAGGGCAAAAACTCAGCCCGCACCAGCCCCCACCGGTTGCGCGCTCGGGCGCGTCGGCTTCGGGGCGTGCTCGGTGCCGCCGGCGACCACCACCTCCGGCTCGCCCTTCGCGCCGAAGATCACTTCGTCCACCGCGAACGCGGCGCCGACGGCCGGTTCGATCAGCTTCAGCCCGCGGGCGACCAGGTGCTTCGCCAGGTCGGCCACCATGCCCACCTCGGCCCACGGCCCCCACGCCACCGACACCACGCGGCCCGGCCACTTGCGGTCCAGGTCGCACGCCATCTTGCTCAGCACCTCGTTCGCCGCCGCGTAGTCGGACTGGCCGCGGTTGCCGTACCGGCTGGTGATCGACGCGAACAGCGCGAAGAACTTGAGCTTCGCCGGGTCGAGCTTGCGGGACAGCGTCAGCGCGCTCTCGACCTTCGTGCCGAACACGCGGTCGAACGACTCCGGGGTCTTGTCGCGGAGCAACTTGTCCTCGATCACGCCGGCCCCGTGGACGACGCCCGCGATGCCGCCGGCCGCGTTCAACTCGTCGATGAGCGCCCCGAAGGCGACCGGGTCGCGGACGTCGATGCAACGGTACTCGACCGTGCCGCCGGCCGTGCGGATCGCGTCCAGGTTGGCGCGAATCTCGCGGCCCTTCAGCAGCCGCTTGTAGGTGACCTCGACCGCCGCGGGCTTCGCGTCCGGCAGTTGCTTCAGCAGCGCCGCCTTGATCTCGGCCGGCGTCGTGAGGGATGCGGTGTCCGCCGACTCGGCCGCCGGCACGGGCGAACTGCCGACCAGCACCAGCTTCGACTTGTACCGCGACGCGATCTCCAGCGCCACCTTCGCCGTGATGCCGCGCGCGCCGCCCGTGACGAGCACGGTGGAGTTCGCGTCGAGGGCGACCGCGTGCCCGTCCTTCTCCAGCGGGCCGGGTTCGACCTGCCACGTCTTGCGGAACGCGCCGTCGCGGCCGACCTCGAACGGGCCGTCCGGGTCGCCGAGTTCGCCCAGCAGTTGCTCGACCAGTTGCGGCGCGGGCGTTTCGCCGCTCACATCGACGACGCGCACGGTCACTTCGGGCCACTCGTGGCCGAGGCACTTGGTGAACCCGGCGACGCCGCCGTGCCCGGCGAAGAAGTCGGCCGGCAGGTCGTCGCCGAAGCCCATCGTGCCGCCCATCGCGGTGACCGCGAGCAGCACGGCGGAGCCGCTCTTGCCCGCGTCGCGGATGTCGGTTTCCAGGCCGCGGGCGAGCAGGTACAGCGACTTCACCTCGCGCCGCATGCGCGCCTCGTCGGTTTCTCCTTCGGGCGGTTCGGCGAGCGGCAGCAGGTGAACGAGGCCGGACACCGGGCCGCACTGGGCGCGGACGCGGGCGAGCAGCGCGGTCACCGCCGCCGGGTCGGTGAGGTCGGCCCCGAAGCCGTCTTTCGCCTCGCCCATGCGGACCAGAACCGTCTTGATGTCGAGTTCCGCGAGCCGGTCGGCCAGTTCCCGCGCGGTGCCGAGCCGGTCGTCGGTGATGACGATGGTGCCGGCGGGCGGCGCGAACCGCGGGCGCACGGGCAGCGGCGCGTCGATGAGCCGCACGACGAGGCGCTGCACGTCGCCCTGACGCGCGCCGGGGTGAAGGTCGCCGTTGGCACCCGCCGCGGCGGGCGCGGGCGCTTCGTGCTTGCCGTTCGTGGACGGCTGCGCCGCGGTCGCGAGCGCGGGAACCGGGGCGGCTTCGGCGAGCGCGCCCATCACGTAATCCGCGATGCCGCGGAGCGTTTTGATGACGGACAGCTTCTCCATCTCCAGGTTCGGCTGCCTGCCGTCGGCCCCGGCCTCGATGCTCTCCGCGAGCGCGCCCAGCACCTCGACGCGCTTGATCGAATCGACGCCGAGGTCGGCTTCGAGGTCGAGGTCGATGCTGAGCGCCTCCTTCGGGTAGCCGGTGCGCTCGCTGACGAGGTCGAGCAACCGGGCGAGGAGCGCGTCGCGGTCGAGCGCGCCGCCGGCCTTCTTCGCGGGCGCGGCTTCGACCGGCGTCGGCTTGACGAGCGCCTCGTGCTTGCCGTTGGTCTCGTGCTTCCCGTTCGCGATCGGCGCAGGTGCCGGTGCGGGTCGCGCGACCACGTCCGGGGCGAGGCGGTTGTTCGCGAGCGTGGGCGCGGGCATCGGCGTCGCGTGTGCCGCGGCGTGCCCGTTTCCGCTTGAATAGGCGGCGCGGCCGTTGCTCTGCGGCGCGACCGGGTACGCGGCGCGGCCGTTGGTGGACGGCGCGGGCGCGGTGTCGTTGGACGCACCGAGGAAGCCGAGCATCACGCTCTTCTGCGTGTCGAGGAAGCGGGCCATTACTTCCTGGAACCGCATCATCACCGCGGCGGCCCCGTCGGGCGCGGGGGCGGCGTGTGCGTGTCCGTTCGCGGACGGGGCGGGGAGGGCGGGGTGAGTATCGGTGGTGTGCATCATCGCTCGTGAGGGAAGAGAACCCACCCCCCCGGTCCCCCTCCCTGAAGGGAGGGGGGAGGAAGCAACAGGAGTGGTGACGTTCGAGGACGTACCGGACGCAATCGGATTCCGAAGGTCTTTCTCCCCCTTCTCTTCAGGGAGGGGGGCCGGGGGGGTGGGTCGGCTGCCCGCCGGAAGCGCCTGACCGAGCAGGCGCGGTTCCGGGCCGTTCAGCGGCCGGCTGCGGACGCCGTTCACCACCCACGTCGTCGGCGCGAGCTTCGGCTTGCCGGTGTCCGCGTTCAGCTTCCCTAGCTCGAACGGCTGAACCGCGCGGCCGGTGAACAGGCGGTCGAGGTTCGCCGGCACGCCCGCGGCGAGCAACTGGCCGAGCAGGTGCGCGAGTTGCACGAGGCCGGGCCGCGCCTTCGCGTCGGACGCGAGCGCCAGGTGCGGCCGGCCCGCGAGAATCTGTCCTGTGAGGCCGGTCAGCACCGCCTGCGGGCCGACTTCCACGAACACCCGCGCGCCGGCGTCGTGCATCGCGCGCACTTCGTCCGCGAACCGCACCGGCGAGACGAGGTGTTCGGCCAGTTGCTTCGCGATGGCCGCGCCGTCGGCCGGGTGCGGGGCCGCGCTCGTGTTCGAGTACACCGGCTTGCGCGGGGCGGCGAACGTCGCCTTCGCGAGCGCGTCGGCGAGTGCCGGCTTCGCGCCCGCGATGACGGTCTGCGTGGGCGAGTTGTGGTTCGCGATCCACACGTCCGCCAAGCCCTTCAACACCGGCGCGATGGCTTCCGCGGTGTTGTCGGCGGCAATCATCCCGCCGGGCGCGGTGACGGCCGCTTCGCGGATCGCCCGCCCGCGACGGTACGACAGGTGAAGCAAGTCGTCTTCGGAGAGCGACCCGGCCGCGGCGAGGGCCGCGTACTCGCCGTAGCTGTGCCCGGCGAAGAAGTCGGCTTCGACGCCGAGGGCGGTGAGCAGCCGGAACATGCCGAGGCTCGTCGCCCCGATGCTCGACTGCGCGATTTCCGTGCGACGGAGTTCGTTGCGGTTGGCGGCCTCCTGCTCCGGCGTGAACGGCGACGGCGGGTAGATGAACCGGCCCAGCGGCTTGTCGAGGTCGGCGGCGAGGGTGGTCTCGGCGCGGTCGAGTACGTCGCGCACTTCGGGGAACGCCATCGCCACCTGCGCGAGCATGTCGGGGTACTGCGACCCCTGGCCGGGGAACAGGACGGCCAGCCCGCCCGGCTCGGTGCCCGTCCCGTAATAAACCCCTTCGGGAGTCG
>JAYUBA010001190.1:0-3759 GCA_043741075.1 Frigoriglobus sp. | reverse complement strand
CAGAGGCCCGCCCCACGAGAAGACTGCTACAATCCCTGCATGTCGCATCAACAGAAGCCCGAACTGCTCGCCCCCGCCGGTGACTGGGAGGCCATGCGCGCCGCGGTCGCCAACGGGGCCGACGCGGTGTACTTCGGGCTGTCCAACTTCAACGCCCGCGCCCGCGCCACCAACTTCACGCTGGAAGAGCTGCCGGAGGTGATGGCGTTCCTGCACGCCCGCAACGTGCGCGGGTTCGTCGCGCTCAACACGCTCATCTTCTCGGACGAACTCCCCGCGGTCGCGGCGTTCGTGACGGCGGTCGCTGCGGCCGGCGTCGATGCCGTCATTGTGCAGGATTTGGGCCTGGTGCGACTCATCAAGCGCATCGCGCCCACGCTCGCGGTCCACGCGTCCACCCAAATGACGCTCACCGAACCGCGCGGCATCGCGTTCGTCACCGAACTCGGTGTGGAGCGCGTCGTGCTGGCACGGGAGCTGTCGCTCGCCGACATTCAGAAGGTGACGGCGAACACGCATACTCCGGTGGAAGTGTTCGTGCATGGGGCGCTGTGCGTCGCGTACAGCGGGCAGTGCCTCACATCTGAGGCGCTGGGCGGGCGCAGCGCGAACCGCGGCCAGTGCGCGCAGGCGTGCCGGCTCCCCTACGAGATGATCGTGGACGGCACGGCGCGCGACCTCGGCGACCGCGCGTACCTGCTCAGCCCGCAAGACCTCGCCGCGTTCGACCTCATCGACCCGCTCATCGACGCCGGCGTGATCTCGTTCAAGATTGAAGGCCGCTTGAAGGGCGGCCCGTACGTCGCGGCCACCACGCAGACGTACCGCAAGGCCATCGACGCGAAGCTCGCGGACCGCGCGTTCGCCCTCCCGCGGCGCGAGCAACTCGACCTCGCGCAGACGTTCAGCCGCGGGCTGACGACGGGCTTCCTCGACGGCGTGAACCATCAGAAGCTGGTGCGCGGCCGGTTCCCGAAGAGCCGCGGCGTGCGCATCGGGCGCGTCGTCTGCTTCACGAATGGCGGCGCGCGGATCGAACTGTGCGAGGCGCTCGACGACATCGTAAAGAGTGGCGACGGCGTCCTCTTCGACATCGGCAGGCCACAAGAACAGGAACCCGGAGGGCGCGTGTGGGGCGTGCGTCGTTTAGCGACGGCCCCGGAGGGGTTGCCACACGCCGAGCTTCACTTTGAAGACGGCGCACTCGACTTCTCGCAGGTTCACATCGGCTGCGACGTGTACAAGACCGACGACCCCGCGCTCCGCAAGCGGCTCGAACAGAGCTACTCGCAGGACAAGCCGGCGCGCCGCGTGGCGCTCACCGGCCGCGTGAGCGGCACCATCGGCGGCGCACTCACGCTCGCGCTTTCGGATGGCGAACGCGAAGCCGGCGCGACCTGGCCCGGCCCGCTCGAACGCGCGCGGAAGCAACCGACCTCCGCCGCCGAGGTGCGCGAACAACTCGCGCGGCTCGGCGACACGCCGTTCGAGTTGGGCGAAGTCGTGGTGGAACTGCCGGCCGGCGTGATGGTGCCGCGGAGCGTGCTGAACGACCTCCGGCGTCGGGCCGCGGGCGCGTTGGCCGGAGCGCGGAGCGCAGGGCGCAAGCACGCGATCGCGGACACTGGCGCGCTGGCGAAGTTAAGAAGTGACGTTCTGAGCGGGGGGCGTAAGCCCCCTGTGCCCGACGGCGCACAGCCGCCGGCCAGCACACAGGGGGCTTACGCCCCCCGCTCAGAAGCCTCCCTCACCGTGCTCGTCCGCAACCTCGACCAACTCGACGCGGTGCTCGCGTGGGCGCCGCCGGACGGCCTCCCGAAGCCGGCCGCGGTGTACTGCGACTTCGAGGACCTGCGCCGGTACAAGGACGCGGTGCCCAAAGCCCGCGCCGCCGGCGTGCCCGTCGGCCTCGCGGCGCTCCGCGTATGGAAGCCCGGCGAGGACGGCTTTCAAGCGCTCGTCGCCCGCGCCGAGCCGGACATCGTCCTCGTGCGGAACCTCGCCTCCATCGGCTATTACCGGGAGCAGTTGCCCCACGCGCGGTTGATCGGCGACTTCAGCCTGAACGTGGCGAACGAACTCACCGCGGACGTGCTCGTGCGCGCCGGCCTCGAACGGGTCGTGCCGAGTTACGACCTGAGTTGGGACCAGTTCGCGTCGATGTTGCGGCGGTCGCCGGCGGAGTGGTTCGAGCCGGTGGTTCACCAGCACATGCCGATGTTCCACATGGAACACTGCGTGTTCGCGGCGTTCCTCAGCAGCGGTAAGGATCACACCGACTGCGGTCGGCCATGCGACCGACACAAGGTCGAACTGCGGGACCGAGTGGGGGCGAACTTCCCCGTGCTGGCGGACACCGGGTGCCGCAACACGGTGTTCAACAGCGTGGCGCAGAGCGCCGCGGAATACATCGGCCGGATGCTCGACCTGGGACTGCGGACGTTCCGCGTCGATCTGCTGCGCGAAGCGCCGGCGCAGGTCGGACCGCTACTCGAACGCTACGCTCGCGTGATCGCGGGGCGCGACGACGGCCGCGAGACGTGGCGGCAGCTTCGCGCGCTGAACCAACTCGGCGTCACCCGCGGCACGCTTCAACTCGTGTGAGCGTTATCGGTTCTTCGGCAGGTCGGTCACGTAGAGGTGGATTTCGAGCGCGGTCCCCTTCTCGTACGCCTGCTCGAACGTCTTCGACCCGACGCCCGTCGTTAAGGTGAAGCGGACGGACCGGGCCGGCATGTGCCGGTTCCCGTCGAGCAGGAACGCGGTGTTGTCGTCCGGGATCGTGTACGTGAAGCCCGGCGGGAACGCGCGCCGGCTGCCGTCCGGGTTCACGAACCGGTCGAACGCGATCGTTAGCTTCAGGTCGGTGTGGTTGAACACCCGCACGTCGCCGGCGGTCACGAGCTTCTGGTATTCGGGGTCCAGCGTCATCGCCTTGTCGCGGTCGTAGCGGTAGTCGGCCCGCTTGCCCAATCGGTCCATCACGTCGCCCCGGAGCCAGTACGCGCGGGCCGTCGTCTTCGGGTCGCGTTCGACGGCGATCGCCTGCCGGTAGTCGTAACTGGCGTCGTTGAGGCGGCCGGCGCGGTCGTGGATCGCGGCCCGCTCCAGGTACGCGTCCGCGTGTTGCGAGTTCAGGCGGGTCGCTTCGGTGAACTCTTTAAGAGCCGTCAGGTTATCCTTTTTCGCGACGAACACGAGACCGAGTTGGTAGTGCGCGTCGGCCCCGTCGGACTTCTCGCCGACGGCTTGTTTCAGGTGGGCGAGGGCCGAGTCGGGGTCGCCGACGGCGAGCGCCTTGGTGCCGGCGTCGAGGTGCTTCTGGTACGCGACCTCTTTGGCCGCTTTGGCGACTTCGGCGGGGTCCGGCACCGGCACGTCGGGGGCGACGGACGCGGCCGGTTCTCGCGGCCCGCAGGCGGCCAGCAGGGCGACGAGCGCGGCGGCGAGCGCCACGCGAACGAGCGTGCGGAGCATGTGACCCCCCTGGCGTGCGAGTACACAACTCAAGCACGCGCCGGGGCCGCTGTCAACCGAAAGGCGAGCGGCCGGGTTCGTCCGGCCGCCCCTTTTCACTCACTTCGCGGCGATGTCGTAGCAGTACAGCGTCTCGACTTCGCGGATGTAGAGTTTGCCGCCGACCACCACCGGGTGCGCCCAGGTGTTCGAGTTACCCTTTTCCACTACCCGGAACGAGCTGATTTCCGTGTACTTGTCGGCGGTCGCGTCCACCAGCGCCACCCAACTGTTCGCGTAGTG
>JAYUBA010001189.1:0-3759 GCA_043741075.1 Frigoriglobus sp. | reverse complement strand
GCGGGCGAGGCACAGGGGGCTTACGCCCCCCGCTCCGGGACGCATCAAACCACCTGTTCGCCGCCCACGTACACGCGGCGCACGTTCAGTTCGCGGTCCAGCACCACCAAATCCGCGCGCTTGCCGGGTTCCAGGCTCCCCACTTCCTTGTCGATGCCGAGGATGCGGGCGGGCGTGAGCGTCGCCATCCGCACCGCCTCCGGCAGCGGCACGCCGGCCGCGAAGTGCGTGGTCCGGAGGCAGTGATCCATCCCCATCACACACGACGCGAGCGCGGCGCCTTCGAGCGTCACGCCCACGCCGTCCCTCTTCCGCACGCGCTCGCCGCTGCCCTCCGCCCCGAACCAGTATTCGCCGTCGGGCAGGTCCACGGCCCGCATCGAGTCGGTCACGAGCGCGAGCCGGTCCGGCCCCTTCACCTTGTACGCGAGGCGGAGAAGTTCGGGCGTCAGGTGCTTGCCGTCGGCGATCACTTCGGTCGTGAGTTCGTCGAAGAACAGCGTCGCTTCCAGCACGCCGCCGCGCATCGGATAGGTTTGGGACGGCCGCAACCGGGCGCGGTCGGACATCGCGCAAAAGAGGTGATCGACGTGCCGCACGCCCCACGACACGGCGGCTTCCACCTGCGGGAACGTGGCGAAACTGTGCCCGGCGTTGAACCGCACGCCGCGGGGCGAGTACGCGCGCACCAGCCACTCCGCGTTCTCGATCTCCGGCGCGACGGTGACGACGAGCGGCATCACGTCCGCCAGCGGCATGAACCGCTCCGCGTTCTCCGGCGCGGGAATCAGGAACTCCTGATCCGGGTGACACCCGCGGGCCGGCCGCGCGAAGTACGGCCCGTAGAAGTGGCTCCCGACGATGCGCGCGCCGTTGGGCACATCCCCGCGGAGTTCGCGGCACAGCGCGAGGAACGTGTCGTACTGCGGGCCGGTGGCGACGGTACTCGTCGGCGTGAGGCTCGTCGTGCCGTGTCGGGCGTGGCACCGGCACACGGTGCGGAACGCGTCCGCGGTGCCGTCCATGAAGTCGGCCCCGTCGCCGCCGTGGACGTGCAGATCGACGAACCCCGGCGCGAGGTACATCCCTTCCAAGTCAATGCCGCCGGCGCGCGATCCGCCGACTTCGACGATGCGCCCGTCCTCGACCCCAAGGCTCGCGTGCAGCACGAGGCGGTCGGGCATCACCAGCGTCGCGTTCGTGAAAACCGTTACAGGCATCGCAATTCTCCGTGTTCGCCCAGCTCATGTTAGCCCGCGGTGTCGCACGCGGCCGGCGCGGGTGGTAGAACACGGATGTCACTCGGAGGGTGCATCATGCGGCGGAAGCTGAACGGGTTGCGGGTGCTGGTGACGGGAGCGTCGCAGGGCATCGGCCGCGCCCTCGTCGTGGAAGCGGCGAAGCGCGGGTGCAAGGTGCTGGCCGCGGCGCGGTCGCAACCGCTGCTGGACGAACTCGCGGCCGAAGTGCGCGCGGCCGGCGGGACCATCGAAACGGTCGCGGCCGACATCACCAAGCCCGAAGACCGCGCGGCGATGGTTTCCGCCGCGACGCGGCACTTCGGCGGGCTGGACGTGCTCGTCAACAACGCGGGCATCGGCGCGACCGGGCACTTCATGGACTCCGAACCGAACGTGCTGCGGCAAATCTTCGAGACCAACTTCTTCGGCCTGACGGAAACGACGCGCGTCTTCCTCCCGTTACTGAAGCAGGGCGTCACCCCGGCCATCGCGAACATCTCGTCGGTTGTGGGCCGGCGGGCGCTGCCGGCGCGGTCGCTGTACTCGGCGAGCAAGTTCGCGGTGGCCGGGTTCAGCGAGGCGATCCGCGCCGAACTCGCGAAGGACGGCATCGACGTGCTGGTGGTGTCGCCCGGCCTGACGCGGACGAACTTCTCGAAGAACATGCTGGAGCAGAAGGCCCGGATGCAGATGGACCACATGCGCGGCATGACGAGCGAAGAAGTCGCGGTCGCGACACTCAAGGCGATGGAGCGCGGCACGCTGGAGACGACGCTCACGTTCAAGGGCAAGATGCTGGTGCTGGTGAACCGGTTCGCCCCGTGGATCGTGGACTTCTTCTCGAAGAAGAAGGTGCGCGAGCTGTTCGCCGACGAGATCGCCGAGCGGAAGAAGAAGCAGGCCGAAGCGTCAAAGTAGCAGGCACACGGAGTGTACCTACTACTTTGACGGCCCTACTTCACCACGACGAACGGCCGCAGTTTCTCCACCGTCTTCGGACCGATGCCCTTCACCTTGTCGAGGTCGTTCACCGTCTGGAACGGGGCGGTCGCACGCGACGCGACGATGGCCTGCGCCGTGACCGGGCCGACGCCGGGCAACCGCTGGAGTTCGTCCGCGGTCGCGGTGTTCACGTTGATCGGCGGTTCGCCGGGCCGAATCTTCTTCGACCCGGCCGGAGCGGGCACCGGTGCCGGACCCAGCGCGGGCGACGAGAACGACGTGGAGGTCACTTCGGCGGAAGACTCATTTGGCGATGAGCCGACGCGGAAGTGGTTGCGGACCTTCTCGAACGTTATCGGGCCGACGCCGCGCACGCCCTTCAACTCATCGACCGACTTGAACGGCCCGTGCAGGCGGCGGTGATCGACGATCGCTTCCGCCATCTTCGGCCCCACGCCCGGCACCTGCGCGAGTTCCTTCTGGTCCGCGGCGTTCAGGTCGGTGAGGTCCGCCGAGGCGGGTTCCGTGGGCCGCGCGCCGAGCCGGTTGCCGTACCCGCGGACCGCGAGCAACCCGACCAGCACCGCGAGGAACACGCCCAACGCCACCTGCGCGCCGCGAGAGGTCGCGGCGGCCGGGATCGGCACGACTGGCGTTGAAGGGGTGCTCATCGGGGCGGCTCACGCGGCACGATCCGCACAACCCCGACAGTTTACCCCGCCCGCAGCACGAGCACCATATACCGGCACCAATTTCCCAGCGACGGTACGCGACGCAGCAAGCCCGCGTCGGCCGCGTCGAGTACCTTCAGCACGCGCGGGTTCCGCCACACGCGCCGCACCATTCCGAAGAGCTGGAAGCCGCGAACTTCCACCGACGGGAACACCGCGCGGAGCGGGCGCAGGTCGCGGCGCGTGAGCGGGCGCTCATCCGGGGTGCGGTCCTTGCCCGGATACGGCAGCGCGCGGCGGGCGAAACCGAGCAGCGGGTTGCCGCCCCACGGCTCGCAGAACACTGCCACCCCGCCCGGCTTCAGCACGCGCTTCAGCTCGCGCCCGGCCTTCGCCAGGTCGAGGTGGTGAAGGATCGCGTTGCCCCACACCGCGTCGAAGGATGCGTCCGCGAACGGCAATTCCTCGCCGTCGGCGGTCACGCACGCGACGCTCACCCCATTCGCCGCGGCGCGCTCGCGGCACTCGCTCACGTAGCCGGGGGACAGGTCGAACGCGGTGACGGCCGCGCCGGCGCGGGCCATCGCGACGGCCGCCATGCCGTGCCCGCAGCCGTAGTCGAGTGCGGTCTTGCCGCGCAGGTCGCCGAGCGCCGCGAACGCGGGCCGCACCCACGTCTCGTGGTCGAGGTACGCGTCGGTGTCGAACCGCAGGCGGGCCGCACCGGCGCGGAACGTGTCCGCGCGGTCGGCCGCTTGGCGGTCGTGGAACAGTTGCTCGCTGAGCAAACGATCCGTGGTCATGTCGCTTCCGTGCGTTAGGTCAGGCCGCCGAGGCTGTCATGTTTTCGCCCTCTCCCCTTGCGGGAGAGGGTGGCCGGCGCTTCGCCGGACGGGTGAGGGGTG
>JAYUBA010001188.1:0-3763 GCA_043741075.1 Frigoriglobus sp. | reverse complement strand
ACCACCCCGTCGCTGACGCTCCGGGTTCGCCGTGCCTTCAGTCCGGGCGGTTGGTGCGCTCGCTCGCGTACCGGACGCCGGCCCCGCACCGCGCGTACGCCGCGTCGGTCAGGTCGCGCAGGGTGCCGCCCCCGTACACCGACTTGCACGCGCGGTCGGCCAGGTCGATGAGCATCGGGAACCCGCGGTCCGGCAAGAGCACGCTGTCGGCGATGGCGACCGCCGCGGCCACCTCGAAGTGGTCGCGGTGCGCGTAGAACACCTGCGGCGGGGCCAGCATGCTCGCCCGGTACACGCCCACCAGCACCTGCGACGCGACCTCCTTCTGGAACCGCAGCACCCACTTCTCCGGCGAGAGGAGTTCGCCGTCCCAGCGCGCGTCAACTGTCGGCTTCCCGCTGAAGTGAATGTCCCAGACGATCTCTTCGATGCGCTCGTCGAGCGTGCCGAGGATGAGGTATTCGAGCGGGCGCAGCGCCTGGCCGAACTGGAGGTAGTCGCGGTCGCCGGACTCGCTCGACACGTACACGAACTTGCGGTGCCCGTCGATCAGCCCGCGCAGCGCCTTGATGGATTCGATCGCCATATCCGGGTTGCCGGCGCCCGCGAGCAACTGGTGCGGGGCCGGGCTGCCGTGCCCCATCCGCCACACCGCGTCCGAGTGGTCGAGCAGCACCTTCGCCTCGGCGTAGCTCATCACCGCCCGCTGCGCGAGTTCGGACAGGCCGTCGCGGCGGTCCGACTGGTTCAACCCGGCGCGGCGGGCGCGGCGCTCCAGGAGCGCGTGCATCGTCTCCACCGGGTCGCCCTTGTCCTCGCGCAGGTCGCGGCGGAACAGGCGCGTGCTCCAGCTCCCCTGGTTCCCGGTGTAGGCGACCAGACACACGCCGATCTGATGAACGGTCAGCGCGAGCGTGTCGTGAACCTGCACGGCGCCGTCGCAGCACGCGACCCCGCCGTTGAACAGTAGACCCGTGTGAACGGCCGCGATGCCATCGACGGTGAGCGTGTCGTAGAACCCGGCTTCCGGCGGCGCGCCCTTGGCGAACGCGATCTTCGGGAACACCTCTTCGCGCACGCGATGTTCCTGCACGCCCTCGAACGCGACGGCCCGCTCGACCTCGCGCTGGATGCGGGCGTACTCGCGCACGATATCGGTGCCCGCGTGCCACGAGCCGAGGTCGAGCGTCTGACCCAGGCTCTCGCCGAAGTACTCCTGGAACGCGTCCGCGGTCGCCGGGTCCGGGCGGGACACGGGCAGCGGCGGGTCGTCGGTGCGGGCGCGGAACGCGGCCATCGCGGTGCCTCCTCCGAGTGATCTTCCGGTCGTGCGGTCGAAGTTCGACGGGATTTTCCTACCGCTCGAACAATCGCGCCAGGCCGCGGTCGATGTGCGGCGGGTCCGGCATCAACAGCGCGGCGTAGCGCGCGGCCGGTCCCGGCGGCAGCCCGAACGCGCGCACGAGCCGGTCGGTGAGTTCGGCGCGGTCGCGGGCGCTTCCCACCGCCCCGACCGGCGCGAGCAACTCGAACGCGAGCCGGTCCGCGGCGGCTTCCGCCTCGCGCTCGGCCGGCGCGAGCGGGCGCCCGGACTCGTCGCGCCGCATCAGGTGCGCGAACGGCCCGAGCGCGAGGCCGCGGAGGACCGCGTGCAACCGCTCGGCGGGCGTCGCGGGGCGCAGGCCGTCCAGCACTTCGAGTGAAGCGCGTCCGAGGCGCTCGGCTACCGCTTCGCGCGGCCGGAGGTAGTCGCGCAGGAAGTGGGCCAATTCGTGGGCGAGCGAAAAGGCGCGCTCCGCGGGGTCGTCGCGCGCGTCCAGGAACGCGAACCCTTCGCCCCGCCACGCGACCAGGCACGCGCGGAGCGGGCGGTCCGGTTCGTTCAGCGGAACGGGGAGTTCGATCCGCGCGAACCAGTCGCGCACGCCCGCGACGCTCACGCCCGCCATGTCGATCGCGGACAGCGGAACGGCGGTGACCGCGTCGCGCAGGTCGCGCGGGAACGGCGGGGGCGGTCCGGCCTTCGACCAGAACGACTCCGCGAGGTGGACGCACCACACCGGGACGCTCACGGCTCGCCCTCCACCGGCGGAGGGTCGCGGTCGTCATCGCGGGCCGCGAGCAAAAAACCGGGTTCGACGGCTCCCGTATGTGCCGCGCGGAGGCGCGCGAGCGACTGCCCGCGGCGCACGACCTCGGCGAGCTTGGTCGGGACAATGCCGAACCGCCCCGCGATGGCCGCGACATCGGCGCGGAACTGGTCCGCGTCCGTGCGGGGCGCGCCGCACAGCCGCAATCGGGTCAGGTCGGCCGTCGGGCAGCCGAGCGCCGCCGCAAGGCCCGCATCGTCCAGTTCTGCCGACCGCGCGTACTCGGCCAGCGCGTTCGCGAGGAACAGCGGGTCGGTCGCGACCCGTGCCGCCAGGTGATCTAGTGCCGCACTCATGTCTTCCCCCCGGCCCGCTGGAGCCGCTTGATGATCCGGTCCTTCACCCGCTTCACCTCGCGCGCCTGGTCGTCCGCCGACAGGTGCCCGATGCCGAGCGCCACGACGAACGCGGCCGTCGCCTTCTCCCCGGCGCGCATCAACTCGAACGCCGCCCGTTCGGGGGCAGTGAAGCTCGCGACCTCGGCGGCGAGGTCCGGGTCGTCGAGCGACGGCAGGTCGTCCGCGCGCTCGTCCGCAGAGGTGTTCCCGCCGTCCGGGGCGAGTTCGACACTCTCCGCAGATTCCCGATTGACGTGGTGCCGCGCCTCCTTCTTCAGTGCGTTGAGTAGGTCGCCCTTGGCGGACATGCAGAGGAACCCGATCAACGCGCACTTCGCGGGGTCGAAGATGGCCGGATTGTGAATGAGTGCCAGCACCGCGTCTTCCGCGGCGGTGAGGCACGCGTGCTCGTCGGCGTCGGGGCGCCACATCCGAAGATGGCTCACGAGCGGGTCGAGGACCGCGACGCTGAAGTGGGACGGCGCGACGGGGTTGCCGCCGCACAGTTGCTGGAAGAGGGCGGCGACCTCGTTTGCTTCGGGCCAAGAGTCCGACATGGCACCTCCCGGATGTGGGGCACGCGCATTCCCCCGTGAGATCGTCGCCTCCCACGCTCGCAAGGTCAACGACCGTTGTGGAAAAGCGGCGATTGTCGCCCGCGCCCCGGTTTGAGTGAATCGAACCTCGGCCGAGCCATCATCCGAGAGATGCCGGCGACGGGCGAGCCGGTCACCGCGATCCTGGGGTGTAGTACTTCAGGTGCTTCCAATGCCTGCCGGGATGTGATACGGTCAGTAAATGTGCAACGGAGTTAGGCGCTACTCCAGACCGGGGCCGCACGTTCGTTTCTGGGACTTCGTGGCTCAATGAGTGGGTCGGGCAGCGGTCGGTGTCAGGCTCGCGGAGCCAGTTCATTGCGAAGTGAGGCGGGGCGTAACCGGTTGAAGCAGGGCCGAAGATCGACCGCGGCGCGACCTACCGTTCCACGTGGAACGGTGGGGCAAGGTACGGACATTCGAGGGTTGATCGGACGTTCGGCGTGTGTCAATCTGGGCATCGTGAACGGATCGCCACCGCGGCCCCGCGGGGGTCACCAGTCCGCTCGACCGCCTTGCATGGTAGGCAGACCGGCGCGAACCGGCGCGGCACGCGAATCGGCGGCCTGGGCGCGCGGAATTATTCGAGACTTCTCGCTGGACGCGACAACTTCAGACGGCCTGTTTACCGGGTGATAGTGCGTGCGGCTTCCGAGATCGTGCGTCAGCGCCTTGTTCT
>JAYUBA010001187.1:0-3763 GCA_043741075.1 Frigoriglobus sp. | reverse complement strand
CAGGCTTCCAGCCTGTCCAACCAATGACAGGCTGGAAGCCTGTCCTACAAAGAGGAACCCATGCGCCACCTACTCGCGATCGCGCTACTCACCAGCGCCAGCGCCGCCGCGGACAAGGACGAACTGTTCGTCGCCAAGCCGCTGACCGACAAGAACAGCTTCACCGCGGGCATCGAAGGGCCGTGCTGCGACGCGGACGGGAACCTGTACCTCGTCGCGCTCAAAAAGGCCACCGACATTGCGAAGGTGACCCCGGACGGCAAAACTGAAGTGTGGGTCGAGTTGCCCGGTAAGAGCACCGGCAACGGCATCGTGTTCGACAAGAAGGGCGCGATGTACGTCGCCGACTACGCCGGGCACAACGTCCTCAAGATCGACATGAAGACGAAGAAGGTCGAGGTGTTCGCCCACGAGCCGAAGATGAGCCAGCCGAACGACCTCGCCATCGCGCCGGACGGCACGCTCTACGCGAGCGACCCGAACTGGGAGAAGGGCACCGGCCAGCTCTGGAAGATCGGCACCGACGGGAAGGTGACGAAGCTCGCGGGCGACCTGGGCACCGCGAACGGCATCGAGGTCAGCCCCGACGGCAAGACGCTGTACGTGAACGAGAGCGTGCAGCGGAACGTGTGGTCGTTCCCGATCAAGGCCGACGGCACGCTCGGCGAGAAGACGCTCCTCAAGAAGTTCGACGACCACGGTTTCGACGGCATGCGCTGCGACGCGGACGGCAACCTGTACATCACCCGCCACGGCGCGGGCACCGTGGTGAAACTCTCACCCGAAGGCAAGGTGCTGAAGGAGATCGACGTGCTGGGCAAGCGGCCGAGCAACATCTGTTTCGGCGGGCCGGACGGCCGCACCGCCTACGTCACGGAAGTGGAACACAAGCGCGTGGTGCAGTTCCGCGTGGACGCGCCGGGGCTGGCGTGGGAGCGGTGGCAGAAGAAGTGATTGCTTTCGTCGCCGCTCGCGGCTTCGCGGTGCGCCCGCGAAGCCGCGAGCGGCGTCACACCAGAGCGATCGTGTGGTTGCTCAGTTGCTCGGAGCCTGACACGGTCACCAAGTAGTTGTGCTCGATGCGGAGGCCCCCGACACCGTCCACATAGAGGCCCGGTTCGAGCGTGACCACGTCGCCGGCCACGAGCGTTTCGGTGGAGTGCCGCACGATGTACGGCGGCTCCGGGTGCGAGATGCCCAGCCCGTGCCCACCGTGCGTGGTGAAGGCGTCCGCCATGTCCCCGAATGCGGACCGCATCGCGTCGTAAACGTGCTGGCACGTCGCGCCGGCCTTCAACGCCTTCGCGCCCGCGCCGATCGCGCTCAGGCTTAGGTTCATCAACTTCTGCTGGTCCGACGTGGGCTTTCCGCCGACGCAGAGGGTGTTCGTGAAGTCGCTGCGGTAGCCCTGCACGATCACCGAGTAGTCGAGGATGAAAAGCTCGCCGGCTACAAGCGTGTGCGGGGTGGGCGGGCCGCCGCGCTTCTTGCTGCCCGGCGACCCGGTGAAGTCGCCGTACACCACGGCCCAGTGGCCGAGCGCCGCGTACACCGCGTTCGCGACGCCCGCGTACACCTCCAACTCCGTCATGCCCGGCTTGACGTTCGCGCGGCCCCACGCGTGCCCGGCATCGCCCGCCTTCATGCACGTCTTGAGCAGTGCGACTTCGTCCGGGTCTTTGCGGCGGCGCATGTCGGCGGTGATCGCGAACACTTGCGGCGCGAGCGGGTCGGCGAGCGAGTCGTGGACGCGCCCGCCGTTGGCGTCGAGCGCGGCGCGGAGGACCATGCGCCGCGGCCCGGTCTCCGGCTCCTGCCCGGTGTACCACGGGAGCGGCTTGCGCTCGTCCGCGTGCGCCAGTTCCACCGACTTCGGCAGCTTGTGGTCGTGGAAGAGTGTCGCGTGGCCGTCCGGCCGGATGACGAGCAGCCCGCCGAAGTCGGCGGACATGCTGACGCCGTCAACGTGGAAGTTGGCGAAGTAGCGGAGGTGCAGCGGGTCGGCCAGCACCACGGGGTGCGCCGGCTTCAGCCTCTCCAGGAACCGTTGCCGTCGCGCGCGGCAGCCTTCGGCGGTGAGCATGACGAACTCCGGTCGTAGTTGAGACCCACCCCCAACCCCTTGCAGGTAGGGGAGTAAGACAGTGTGCGTGTTGTGTGTTTCGCGTGGGCCAGCGAGCAATGTACTTGCTCCCCTCCCTGCAGGGAGGGGTTGGGGGTGGGTTCGACGCGCGCTTACTCGCTCTCGCCGCCGTGCCCGCCCTTGCGGGTGCTCATCAGGCAGTCGAGGGCGACGGCCGCGCCCAGGAGGAGCATCTTCACCGTCGGCTCCTCGGCGAACGCCGGGGCGATCTGCACCGCGTACGTGTCGGCGGACGTGAACAGCGCCTTCATCGCCCCGGCCCACTTCTTCGTCACCTTCCCCATCTCCGTCTTCCCGTCCGGCTGGAAGAACGTGTAGTCCGACTTGAGCATCTTGCCGCGGATCTCCGCGACGTGCTTGCCCTTCCCGTCGTACACGTGGAACCCGCCGCTGAGGCTGAACTTCTTCGCCTTGTACAGCCCGATCACGGTCCCCTGCGCGTCCACCACCTCCACCTTCTTCATCAGGTACCCGCGGCGGCGGACGGTGAACACGAGCGAGTCGTCCGGCTTCTCGCGGAACTCGATCTTCGTCGGCGGGTCGCCGGCGACCATGCCGATCAGCTTGGCGAGGCCGCCGGTGGCCTGCTCGGCGGTGCCGATCACCGCGCCGCCCTCGTCGAGGATCTCGTACGAGTTGCGGGAAGAGAGGAGCTTGGCCTTCTCCTTCACCACGAACGTGTTCTTCTCCAGCATGGCGGGCGGCCTCGGTGTGGGAGTTATGCGGGGAGCCGGGCAACGGTTGAAGTAATAAACCAGCGCCCACGCGTCCACAGCCTTATCGGGACCACGCCGTGCCTTCACACCTGCTCGACAAGCGCGAAGTCCGCATCCGGCGGATGTTCGGCCAGATCGCCCCGTCCTACGACTTCCTCAACCACCTGCTGTCGCTGAACATCGACAAGCGGTGGCGGGACCGGACCGCGCGGCTCGTCCCGCCCGGCCCGGCGGGCGACGGCCCGATCCTCGACCTCTGCACCGGCACCGGCGACCTCGCCCTCACCTACGACCGCGACGCGAAGGGCACCGTTCCCGTCGTCGGCGCGGACTTCTCGCACGAGATGCTCGTCCGCGCGGTGAAGAAGACGGCCGCGGCCGGTGCCGCCGAGCGCGTCCGCTTCGTCGAGGCCGACGCGCAGGCGCTCCCCTTTCCCGACGACGCGTTCCAGCTCGTGACGATCGCCTTCGGCCTGCGGAACGTGACCGACACCGACAAGGGCTTGCGGGAGATGGTCCGCGTGACGCGGCCCGGCGGGCGGGTGGCGGTGCTGGAGTTCTCGAAGCCGCGGAACCCGGTCCTCGGCCGGCTCTACGGCTGGTACTTCCGCTATGTGCTGCCGCTGGTGGGGCAACTGATCTCGCGGAGCCGCGAGAGCGCGTACCGCTACTTGCCGGCGAGCGTGCTGACGTTCCCGGACTACGACGCGCTCGCCGACAAGATGCGCGCCGCTGGGTTGAGCGAGGTGAGGTATCAGCCGTTCACGTTCGGGGTGGCGACTCTGTATGTTGGAGTGAAGCCGGTGGATTCGACCTCTTGCTCGTAGTGACCCGCTTCAGCGGGTCGGGACGCGTAGCGGCCCCACATTCCGCGGCGCTCAAGCGTCGCCGCTGTGCGGCGAGA
>JAYUBA010001186.1:0-3767 GCA_043741075.1 Frigoriglobus sp. | reverse complement strand
GGTGCAGGTTGGCCGGTTTGATGTCGCGGTGGGCGACGCCCTTCTCGTGCGCGTGCTGAAGCCCGGCGGCGGCCTGCACCGCGTAGCTCACCGCCTCGCCGACGGGCAGCGGCCCGCCGACCGCGAGCCGGCGGTCGAGCGTGTCGCCGTCGATGTACTCCAGGACGAGGAAGTGCGTGCCCTTGTCGCAGGCCACGTCGTAGGCGTGAACGATGTTCGGGTGGTCGAGTGCGGCGGCGGCGCGGGCCTCCTGGTAGAACCGCTCGACGTTGGCCGGGTCGAGCGCCTGCTTGGGGGGCAGCACCTTGAGCGCGATCTTGCGGCGGAGCGCGGCGTGTTCGGCGAGGAACACCTGCCCCATCCCGCCGGCCCCGATCTGATTGAGGATGAGGTACGGCCCGAGTTTGAACCCGCGGTGCTTCCCCTGGAGGATGAGCCGCGCCTGGAACGGCGTGAGGATGCCGGCCTGGATGAGGCGCGTGGCGGTGTCGGGCGCGGTCGGCGGGACCGGGCCGGACTGGATGAGGAACCCGGCGAGGACATCGTCGTCGGCGATCTCGGCGCGGCGCACGAGTGCGAGGACCGCGTCGCCGGTGACAGGAGGTTCGGGCATATTCGGACACCCTGAGGTGGCACTCGCGTCGCCGTCGGTTCCGGCCGCGCCCGTCGGGAGATGGTATTTTACGGGCGCGAAACCGGCCGCGAGCGACGCACGTCGATTCAGTCTATCGGGCGGGCGAAATGTGAAGCCCGCGTCAAGCGCCCAGAATGGCACAACCGGAAGCGGATGTCAAAGGGTAGCCGCGCGAGATGCGCGGGGTTTCCGGTTTTCGCGCCGGACCGTACCGCGCCGGCCGGTTGCTCGTGCCCGCCGCGTCGGGTATCTTCGGCCCCATGAGCGAGATCAGTCGCGTTCTGGACGACATCCGGGCGGGCACGGCCGGGGCCGCCGACCTGCTCCCGCTCGTCTACGCGCAACTGCGCGAACTCGCCGCCGCGAAGCTCGCCCGCGAGAAGCCCGGACACACCCTCGAAGCGACCGCACTCGTTCACGAGGCGTACCTGCGCCTCGGACCCGACCAGGGGTTCGACCACCGCGGGCACTTCTTCGCCGCCGCGGCCGAGGCGATGCGCCGCATCCTCGTCGAATCTGCCCGCAAGAAGCGCGCCGCGAAGCACGGCGGCGGGATGAACCGTCACGACGCGGCCGAAGTGCCCATCGCGGCCCCGGAGCCGGAGGAAGACCTCGTCGCGTTGGACGAGGCGCTCGACCGGTTCGCGGCCGTCGAGCCGCAGAAGGCCGAACTGGTGAAACTCCGGTACTTCGCCGGGCTGACCATCGAGCAGGCCGCCGACGCGCTGGGCATCTCCCCGGCCACCGCGAAGCGGCACTGGGCGTACAGCAAAGCGTGGCTGTTTCAGGCGATAAGCGGGGCTTCGGAGAATTCCCAGAATCCGTGAGCCATTTCCGCCCCCGTTCTCGCATTGATGGCACCTCACCCCTCGCGGGAGCCGCCGTGACCGACGAAACGATCTTCGCGACCGCACTGGAAAAGGCCGACCCGGCCGCGCGGGCCGCGTACCTGGCCGAAGCCTGCACCGGCGACGCGGAGCGCCGCACGCGCGTCGAGGGGTTGCTCGCCGCGCACGACGCGGCGCGCGGATTCCTGGAGAAACCGCCGGTCCCGCGCGCGGACCCGGACACCGACCCGACGCGGGCGTACAGCGCGCCGGATACGGACCCCGGTGAACCCGATGACGCGCTGACGTTCCTGGCCCCGCCGGGGCGGGCCGACTCCCTCGGGCGCATCGGGCACTACGAAGTGCTACAAGTCCTCGGCCGGGGCGGGTTCGGCATCGTGTTCCGCGCGTTCGATGAGGAGCTGCAGCGGGTCGTCGCGGTGAAGGTGATGGCCCCGCAACTGGCCGCCACCTCCCCGGCCCGCAAGCGGTTCCTCCGCGAAGCACGCAGCGCGGCGGCGGTCCGTCACGAGAACGTCGTGCAGGTGTACGAGGTCGCCGAACAGCCGCTCCCGTACCTCGTGATGGAGTTCATTCCCGGCGAGACGCTGCAACAGAAACTCGACCGGAACGGCCCGCTCGACGTGACCGAGGTGTTGCAGATCGGCCGGCAGATCGCCGAGGGGCTGACCGCGGCGCACGCCACGGACCTGATCCACCGCGACATCAAACCGGCGAACGTGCTGATCGAAGGCGGGCAGCACCGGGTCAAGATCACCGACTTCGGTCTGGCCCGCGCCGCCGACGACGCCAGCATTTCGCAGAGCGGCATCATCGCCGGCACGCCCATGTACATGGCCCCGGAGCAAGCCCAGGGGCAACCCCTCGACCAGCGCGCCGACCTGTTCAGCCTCGGCAGCGTGCTCTATCAGATGGCATCCGGCCGAGCGCCGTTTCGTGCGAATAACATGGTCGCCGTGTTGAAGCGCGTCTGCGAGGACACGCCGCGACCGATCCGCGAGATCATTCCGGAAACGCCGCAGTGGCTGTGCGACATCATTTCGAAGTTGCACGCGAAAGACCCCGACGACCGCTACCAGTCGGCGCGGGAAGTCGCCGATGTCCTCGCCGACTGCGAGGCCCAACTCAAAGCCCACTCGAAGGTCAAGGATCTCTCGCGCATCCCGCGCGGAAAGACGGCGCCTTCGGGCCGTCGGAAGTGGGTCGCCGCAGCGCTGGTGCTTCTGGCACTCGCGGCGGGAGTGCTGGCGATCATTGCGATTGCCGTGACGATGTTCTTGACCACGGGCGGCGGGGAGAGCCTGAGCGTGAAGCCAGCCGGTCCGCCGCAACCGAAGCGGATGGCCTGGGGCGAAGTCGTTGACCCGCTCGGCAACTCCCGACTGAGCGAGGCGGACGGCCGGTTGACCATAACCGTACCGGGCGATCAGTCGTACGACTTGAACCCGCTGCCGAACTTCAACCTGAATGCGCCCCGCGTTCTGAAGGAGATCGAGGGCGACTTCGAGGCCCGCGTCACGGTCCTCCCGTTCCCCCGGCCGAAAGCGGGGACGGGCATCCGCGCGGAGGCCGCATACGTCGGGGCCGGTCTGGTCGTGTGGCAGGACGACACCTGCCTCCTCCGGCTGTTCCGGGCGGGAATGGGCACCAATAACGGTGGCGCGCCGTACGTTCACGCCGAGTGGTTCGCGGTCGGGAAACACGAGCAGAAGTTGGTGTACGTCGGGGACGGGCCGCTCCACCTCCGCATCCGTCGCACCGGCGGCATCCTCCACCTGTCGCACAGTTCCGATGGCCGGGAGTGGACGGACCCGGTACCACCCGTGGCCGCTCTTCCGCTCACGGGCCGCGTCCGGGTGGGGGTCGCGGCGGTCAACGCGCTCGACCGGGAGTTCACCGCCCGGTTCGAGGGGTTCGAGATCAAGGAACTGCGGCCGAGTTCGCTGCCGCCCACGTTCAAGAACGGCATCGGCATGGAGTTCGTGATCGTGCCGAAGGGCAAGTCGTGGCTCGGCGGGGGCAAGGACAAACTGGGCGACCAGGAGGTGGAGATCCCGGCCGACTTCTATCTGGGCAAATACGAGGTCACGCAGGAGGAGTGGGAGAAGGTGATGGGCGAGAACCCCAGTTGGTTCTCGCGCACGGGTGCCGGTAAGGACGCGGTGAAGGACATCCCCGATGCGGACCTTAACAGTACAGCGCGGGTTCCTCGCCGTTTCGTAAGCTGTTCATCGGGGAGGACAACCGATGACGGAGCAGGAAATCGTGGCTCTGGGGCCGGCGTT
>JAYUBA010001185.1:0-3767 GCA_043741075.1 Frigoriglobus sp. | reverse complement strand
ACCCTCTCCCGCAAGGGGAGAGGGACAGACCGCGAGTCTTCCCTCATCACTTCCCGCCGGTCGCCTTGAGCCGCGCGAGCGCGGTCGCGGCTTCGAGCGTGACGCGGTGCCCGTCCGGACCGGCCGCCCACTTCTCCAACTGTGCGCGCGCTTCCGGCGTGCCCAGGTTCTCCATCGCCTCGACGGCGCGGAGCACCTTCAGGTCGTCGGGGCGGGCGGCCGGGGCGTCGATCTTGCCCAGCAGTTCGGCCGCGAGCTTGCGGACCTCGGCACCCGGCGACTTCTCCACCGCCTCCTTGAGCCGTGCGGACGCCTCGCCGCCCACCTTCTCCAGCGCCTTCACCGCCGCCTCGCGCGTGGGGAAGTCGTCGCTCCCCAGGTCGGCGACGTGTTGGGCGAGCGCCGCGGCGGGGACGGCCGCGGGCGCGGGCATCCGCTCCCCGGTCTGCTTCACCGCCTCGGCCGGGTGCCGGTACAGGTACTCCAGGCCGCGCTGGGCCTGGGCCGCGTCGGCCGACCCGAGCAGCCGGAACGCCTCGTCGAACCCGGTCACCGCGGACTCGATCGGGCCGACGGGCAGCGGCTTGTCGGGAACCTCCCACACCAGCGCGGTGCCGTCCTGCGCGGTGGTGACGAGCCGCTTGCCGTCGGCGGTGAACGCCATGCCGGTGACCAGCCCGTCGTGGCCGGCGAACGGGGCGAGCGTGTCGCCGGTGGTCACGTCCCACACCGTCACCCGGCCGGTGTGCGACCCGACCGCGACCCGCTTCCCGTCCGCGCTCAGGGCCAGCGCGCTCACGCCGTCGTTCTCGTCCCCCGGCTGCAGGCGGCGGACGACGGCGCCGGTGCGCAGGTCCACGACGACCACGTTCCCGCCGTGGTCCCACGCGGCCAGCAGCCGCGAGTCCGGGCCGAACGCGTACACGAACGCGTTCGGGATCCCGTCCACCGTCAGCCGTTTCTTGCCGGTCGCCACCTCCCACACGGTCAGCGGGCGGGTGCCGACGGCGACGAGCCGGCCGTCGGCCGAGATCGCGCCGCGCAGGCCGTTCTCCGTCGGGCCGGGGGTGAGCGCCCGTATCGTTTTGCCGGTGGTCGGGTTCACGACGGTGATGCCGGTCAGGGTGAACACCGCCATCCGGTCGCGGTTGGCGGTCGCGAACGCGACGAACGGGATGCCACCGTTCTGCGGAACCGAGAACTTGGACAGCACCTTCTTGGTGTCGGCGTCGATGACCTGAACCTCCAGTTCCGCCCCGGTCGGAACCACCGTCGCCGCGCGGCGGAACACCGGATCCCACGTGGCGGGCAGGGCGTTCTCGTCGCCCGCCAGTTCGATCACTTTGCCCGCTGCGCCGGTCGCGAGGTCGAACGTGTGGACCTTGTTCGTCTGGTCGATCACGGTGGCCGACTTGCCGCCGGCGGCGAGGCCGGGGTCCGAGAGCGGGGGCAGGCGCGCCACCTCCGGCCCCTTGCCGGTCTTCGGGTCCCAGATGCGGATGCCGCCGCTCTGGTCGATGGCCGCGACGCGCGTCGCGCCGGCGGCGAGCGCGAACGGCGGCCGGAGCGTCTCCTCCGGCGGGTCGAGGCCCTCCTGCTCCTCGCCGGTGGCCGCGTCGAGCGGGAGCACCGCCCCGTTCGGCTGGACGACGAACAGCGTCTTGCCGTCGTCGGCGAACCGCGGGGCGAACAGGGCCGCGTTCTCCGGCCCCTTGAACCCGACCACGGACTCTTCCGAGTCGAGCGGGTACAGGCGGAGCCGCTCGCCGGTGACCGCGATGTGCGTCACGTCCGGCGAGAAGGTGTACTCGGGGAAGTCGGCCTCGGTGCGGTAGGTGCGGACGCGCTTGCCGGTGCGCAGGTCCCAGAGCCACACGCCGGTCTTCTGCCCGTTGCCGAGCAGCCAGCGGCCGTCCGGCGAGTACAGGAGCTTCACCGGCGGCGGGGTCGGCGGCTGGTTGCCGTTGGGCGGCTGGTTCGGGGCGTTCGGGGCGATGCCTCCGCCCGGCTGGTTCGCCGGCGGCGGGTTGCCCGGCAGGTTCAGTTCCTTGAGCGTCTTGCCGGTCTGGATGTCGATGAGCAGCACGCGGCCGTTGGTGGCAACGGCGAACGACCGGCCGTCCGGGTTGACCGCGAGCGCACTGGGGCTTGCGCCTTCGGGGAGCGTCTTTTCGGGCAGTTCGCGGACGGTGTTGGTGAGCGGCAGCCACACCCGCACGCGGGCGTCGTCCACGAGTACGACGGACCCGTCCTTCGCCAGCCCGACCAGTTGGGCGGTGGTGTTCAGCCGCGCGACCTCCTTACCGGTCGTCGTGTCCCACAGCCGGACGCTGTCCTCGCTGCCGGACACGGTGCAGAGCAGCTTGGCGTCCTGGGTGAAGGCCATCGCCTGCACGTCCGCGCCGTGGCGGAGGCGGACCGTGCCGAAGCGGGCGACGGCCCCGGCGGGAAGCGGGTCGCCGTGGCGGTCGAGCTTGGGCGCGCCGGGGAGCGTGTACACGGGGCGGATGGGCCGCGGGTTGACGCCCGGCGGAACCGGCCCGTCGGTCGGCGGCGCGCCCGGCACGGCTCGGAACTGCACGAACTGCGGGGCCGCGTTCGGCATTGCGACCTGCACCGGCGCGCCGCCGAAGGGATTGGGGCGCCACTTCGTGGAAACGGCGATTTCCCCCGGCCCGCTAATCACATCCGCGGTCTGCGCGGAAGCTACCGCCGCGGCCAGCAGCACCACCAGCCCGCAACACGCCCAGCGGATCATATGTGTCCCTCGAAGGTGCTCGGCGCTCACTTCTTCCACTCGGTCTTCGTCGCCCAGGCCAGACCATTGGTCAGCAGCCGGATGAAGTGGGCGTCCTTGAAGTCGTCGGGGTGTCCCAGAGAGGTGTAGAACACCCGCCGGCCGTCCTTCTCGCGGGTCCACGCGACCGGCTCCGACTCCTTCCCCATCGTCCCCTGAACCAGAACGGTGATGTCGGCCGCGACGTTAGGGTTCTTGTACAGGCTGCCGTTCGTCTTGAACGGCGACACGCCCTTCAGGATCGGGCGGTCCTTGCCCTTGTCGGTCGCCTTCACGTCGGCGACGCCCGCGCCGAAGTGTCCTTTATAGTCGCCGCCGAACACGTCCGTGTCCATCTCTAACCACTTCTGGAACCCGTGGCTCGCGGTACGGATGCCCACGATCGGCTTCCCCGATTTGACGTACTTCTTCACCAGTTCTAACGAATCGCCCTCGATTTGAAGCCGCCGCGTGAAGAGCACCACGACATCGCACTTCTCCAGCGCCTCCAGCCCGGCGAGCGCGGTGTCCTTCTCGGCCTTCGCGAACACCCGCACGCACTCGACGGGGTAGTTCGCCTCCAGGTGCTTCTGGAACGCGATCAGCGAATCGTCCGACTTGTACTCGAACGACCCGGACACGAGCGCGACCTTCAGCTTCTTCTCGTGTCCAGAACCTACCCCCCCGGCCCCCCTCCCTGAAGGGAAGGGGGAGAAATCCGACTCCCCCTTCCCTTCAGGGAGGGGGGCCGGGGGGGGGGGGTTCTTCGCATCGCTTCCGAGATACGCGAACAGGTCCGCGACCTGCGGTTCGGTGAGCGTGTCGAGCAGCTTTTCGGGCATGAGCGACACCGGCGACGGCAGCATCTCCGCGATGTCCGCCTTCGCGACGGTCGTCTTCACCACCTGGTCGTTCACCACGTTCACCAGCGTGACCGACTCGCCGGCGGAGTCCGTCGCGATCCCGGACAGCTTGCGGTCGTCCTTCGTGA
>JAYUBA010001184.1:0-3768 GCA_043741075.1 Frigoriglobus sp. | reverse complement strand
GCAGATGCGGAAGGGGCTGCTGGAACTGTGCGTTCTGGCCACCCTGAAGGGCACCCGCATGTACGGGTACGACATCGTGAAGCGGCTCGCCGCGGTGGACGGGCTGGTGATGGGGGAGGGGACGATCTACCCGATCCTGAGCCGGTTCAAGAAGGAAGGGCTGGTGGACACGACGCTCGCCGAGTCGCCCGAGGGGCCGGCGCGCAAGTACTACCAGCTCACCGCGCGGGGCCGGTCGCTGCTCGCGAAGATGCTGGCGGCGTGGGCCGAAGTCCGGGACGGTATCGAAGCGGTCACCCTCGCGGAGTCACGGTCATGACGCTCACTCCCGCCGATTTGGACTTGTCGCCGGAGGCCGCGGCGCGGCTCGACGACTACCTGCGCCAGGTGCGCGCGGCGCTGGCCGGCACCGCCGACGTGAGCCCGGACGAGATCGCGGCGGACGTCCGCGAGCACGTCGGGAACGAACTGCACGCGGCCCCGCGGCCGGTCCCGCTCGCGGCCCTGGAGGCGGTCCTGACGAAGCTCGGCCCGCCGTCCCAGTGGGGCGCGACGACCGACCCGACGTTGTTCGCCCGCGCCCGGCACCTCCTGGGCGAGCGCGCGAAGCGGGTCCGGCACACGCTTTGGAACGGGCCGGAGGACTGGCGCCTCCCATACCTGTCGTTCGGGGTGTTCGCGGTCGGCGCGCTGACGATGGTCGTGTTCCCGCTCACGCTGCTGGTGAGTTACGTCCTGTCGCGAGCCGGGCTGGCGGTCGCGAAGGAGAAGGGCGTCACGCTCGGCGCCGGGCGGAAGTGGCTGCTCTACCCGCCGGTGCTGATCGTGAGTCTGGTGCTGTTGGTCGCGGTGGTCGCGTGGCCGGTCGCTCTGGGCGGGGTGGCAGCGGAAGAGGTGGCGGGGGCCGCGAGCCGCGTGGACAACGCCGACCGCCCGGAGCGGTTCCCGCTCACGGCGCGCGACCTGACGCAGCGGTCCGAACGGCAGCGGAAGGAGCGGTGGGCGGCGCAGGTCGAGGAGGACCGGGTGCTGCTCGCGGCGATCCCGGTGGAACCGAAATTCGCGCCCGCCGCGGCCGGGGTGTTCGTCGGGTTCGGCGCGGTCGCGCTGTGGTGGACGGTCCTCGGCTTCACGGCGGCACGTTTCCCGCGAACGGTGCGGGCGGTGTTTTGCCCGCTGTGCGACGGCTTCGAGCGGCGGCACGGGTTGTGGCTCGCGGTCCCGTGCCTGGCGCTGTCGGTCGCCTGGTGCGCGACCGCGTTCGAGGTCGCCGCCGCCGCCGGGCTGATGTGATCCGGTTCTGGTTCACCAGTTCGCCGGGAGCGGCTCTTTCCCGGCGACCGTCGCGAGGTATCCGTTCCGACGCGGGAGAAGTTGCCGGGCGCAATCCCCACCGAGTCGTGACCGCCGTTGCGGCGCCGGGCGGCCCGGTGATACACTCACGGGCATGCCCACTCCGGAGGCTGTGATGCCGCTGCACGACTGGACCCGCGTCCCCGCGTATGTGTACCACGACTTCCACACCGGCCTTCTCGTCGCGGTCCGCCGCGTGCTGAACGCCGGCGTTCTTCCCGCCGGCTACTACGCGCTCGCGGACCAATCGATGCGGACGATGGGGCCGGACGTACTCACACTCGGACCGCCTCGGCACCAGCCCCCCCCGGCGAACGGCACCCCGGCCGCCGGAGCGGAGCGGGGCGGCGTGCGCCTCGCAGTCGCGGACACCCCGCCCCGCGTCCGGGTGACGGCACGGACGGCGCCCCGCCCGGTCGGGTTCCGGCAGAAGCGGCTGGCGATCCGGCACACGAGCGACGACCGTCTGGTGGCGATCTTCGAGCTGGTTTCGCCAGGAAATAAGGCCGCCCGGTACCCGTTCCAAACGTTCGTCCGGAAAGCGGTGCGCGCGCTGGAAGCCGGGATTCACGTCCTGATCGTAGACCCGTTCCCGCCCGGCAGGCGCGACCCGAACGGGATTCACGGCGCGATCTGGGACGCACTGGGCGGCGAGCCGTACACGCAACCGCCGAACAAGCCCTTCGCCGTCGCCGCCTACGAGGCGAACCCGGCGGGTCCGGGCTGCTACGTCGAGCCGCTCGCGGCCGGCGACCTGCTGCCGGACGCGCCGCTGTTCCTCGAGCCGGGCTACTACGTGCCGGTGCCGCTCGAGCGCGCGTATGGGATCGCGTTCGAGGACGTCCTGCCGCCTCACCGGGCGCTGCTCGAAGTGCGGTGACATCACACCTCACTTGCGGCTCTTCGGGTGGCGGAACGGCACCCACCCGCCGTTCTGCTTGCTGCTCGCCACGCACTGCGTGATGAACAGCATCCCCTCCACGCCGTCGTAAACGTTCGGGTACACCGTGTTCACCGTCTCGAACGTCGCGCCCGCGGCCCGCTTCACCATCGCGTCGTAGGCGGTGTTGTACACGTTCGCGAACGCCTCGAAGAACGCCTCCGGGTGGCCGGCCGGCAGCCGGACGCTCGCGCCCTGCGCGGCGCCCAGGTACGGCCCGCCGTTGCGCGTGTACAGCTTGTGCGGGTCGCCGTTCTTCCGCACCAGCAGCTTGTTCGGCTCTTCCTGGTGCCACTCGATCGCAGATTTCGTCCCGTCCACCTCGATGAACAGGTCGTTCTCGCGGCCGTGCGAAATCTGGCTCGCGGTGACGGTGGCGAGCGCGCCGTTCTCGAACCGCACGAGCGCGACGCCGTAGTCGTCGAGCGCGCGGCCGTCCTCGAAGGTCTTCAGCGAGCAGGAGAGTTCCTTCGGCAGAAGGCCGGTGATGTAGCGGCCGAGGTTGTACGCGTGCGTGCCGATGTCGCCGAAGCACCCGGCGATGCCGCTCTGCTTCGGGTCGGTGCGCCACTTCGCCTGCTTCTGGTCGC
Organism: Frigoriglobus sp.; assembly: GCA_043741075.1. GTDB lineage: Bacteria > Planctomycetota > Planctomycetia > Gemmatales > Gemmataceae > Gemmata. The sequence continues at coordinate 885 of JAYUBA010001184.1, read as the reverse complement.
TCGACTCCAGCCGCGTGCGGAGCCAGCCCTGGATGTAGTTGGAGCGGATGGCGTTGATCTCGCCCAACTCGCCGTTCAGCACCATCTCGCGGGCCTGCCGGACGAGCGGGTAGCCGGTGTAGTTGTGCGTGACGGCGAACACCACGCCGCTCTTTTCGACCACTTTCAGCAGTTCTTCGGCCTGCGCGAGGTCGAGTGTCAGCGGCTTGTCGCAGATGACGTTGAAGCCGGCTTCGACGAAGGTCTTGGCGATCTCGAAGTGCGTGTGGTTGGGCGTCGCGACGCTGACGAAGTCCACCTTGTCGGCGCGCTTGGCTTCCGCGTCGGCCATCTCCTTGTAGGAGCCGTAGGCGCGCTCGGCGGGGATGTCGTAATCGGCCGCGGACGCCTTCGCCTTCGCGGCGTCGGAGGAGAGCGCCCCGGCGACGAGCGCGGCGCGGTTGTCGAGGACGGCGGCGGTGGCGTGGACGCGGCCGATGAAGGCTCCCTGGCCGCCCCCGACGAGGCCCATGCGGAGCTTGCGGTTGAGCGGCGCGTTGGTCGGCACGGTGAACTCCCGGAAGAGGTTGGAGAACGGGAACGTGCCGAGATTGTAAGCCCGACGGCGAGAAGTGGCGAGCGCTCGAAGGTACTACCCGAAGTCGTACTCCCACTCGGTCGGGTTCGTCTCCGCGAACGCGGCAAGGACGTTCCGAACTCGCTCGGCGATCCAAGCGGTTTCTGAGGCGACTTCGGCTTCCGCGAGCAGTAGCCGCAGTTCGCGGATGATCTCCGGGACCAACTCGTCTGGAACGGTCGTCAACGCTCCGCCACTGAACAACGGGACGAATTGAAGGCCCAGTCGCTCACACAGCGGCAACCAGCCCTCAGTAAACCCTCGCAAGG
>JAYUBA010001183.1:0-3772 GCA_043741075.1 Frigoriglobus sp. | reverse complement strand
GCGGTCACGAACCGCGTGTTGGTGACGTTGTTCGCCGCCGCGTTCAACTCGGCGAGCGCTATCGCCCGCAGGCTGCTGTCGATGAACGTGACGCGGGCCTTCGGCCCGGCCATCGCGGACGCGAGGCACCCGACCGAGCCGTTCCCGCATCCCAGGTCGAGGATGCCGTCGCGCTCGTTGATCTCCGCCACTTCGAGCATCGCCCGCGAGCCGGTGTCGAACCGGCCGTAGCTGAACGTGCCCGGCCGCGACACGAACTCCATCGACGCCCCTTCGCCGATCTTCGCGTGGTAGGTCACCTCGTGCCGCCTGCGTTTCTCCTCGGCATCGGTTTTGGTGCTGAAGAACGCCATGCCCTCTTCGCTCGACGGCGTCTCGCCGCACTTGCCGAAGATCTTCTTCTGGAGTTTGCCGAACTGGCTGTCCTTCTCGTACTCGGAGAGCGTGAGGAACAGCCCGCCGGGCGCGAGGGCGTGATACCCCTGCTCCACCACGTCGAGCTTCAGCTCGCGGTCGGCGTGCGTGGACGCGGGGAAGATGACCGTGTTGAACTTCGGCGGCAGGTCCCAGATGTCCGGCACCGCGACGACCTCGGCCGCGGCCCCGACCTCGGCGAGCGTCTCGCGCACGCGGTCGGTCTGGTGCAGGTCGAACTGCGCGCATGTGACTTCGGTTTCGGGCAGCGCGAGCGCCTTCACGAGGTTGGCGACCGGCCACGGCGGCCCGAGCGCGATGAGAACCGGCGGCTTGACGCGGTGCGCGACCGCGGCGAAAAGCTTCGTGATGTGCTTCATTGCGCTATTGTAGGTGCCGCGAAGCCGCAAGCGGCGGGAGGCCGCTTGCGACTTCGCGCACCCCTACGGCTTCTTCTTCTTCGCCTTCTCCAGCAGCGCCTCGAAGCGGTCCTTCGCGGTGCGGTCGAGGTTGTCGCGGAACTTCGCCAGTTCGTCCTTCGCAGACGCCAGCTCGGTGCGCAGCACCTCGACGCGGTGTTCCATCGACTGGAGGTCGAGTTCGACCAACTCCTTCGCCAGCGCGAGCAGTTGCTCCTCCACCGCCTTGCGGTCGTCTTCCTTCGGCGTGGAGAGCTTCGCCACCAGCACGAGCGACTTGTTCTCCGCCTTCCAAATCTTCAGTTCGAGGTCGTGCCGCTTCGGGTCGTCTTGCAGGTCCGCGAGCAGTTCCGTCACCTGGAACGTTTCGCGCACCTGAAGCTCGTAGGCCGGGCGCGCGGTCTTCTTCAGGTCGTCGAGGAGGGGGATCAAGTCAGGGCAGTGCTTCTTGACGAAGTGGAGCGCCGCGGCCTCCCGCTCCTCGGTGAACTTCGGCAGCGGTTCGCCGGCGCGCGCGGCGCACGGGAACAGCACCGTCACCGCGATCGCGGCGGCGCGGGCGAAAGCCGTCCTCGACATGACAAACCCCTCTCGAACGCTCAGAAATGATGAACGATGAATGATGAATACAGGCACCGTGCTTCTTGCATTCATCATTCATCATTCATCACTTATCATCCCAGGTCACGGGTGCGGGGCGTCGGCCATCCCGGCGGCCTTCGCGGTCGCGGAGACGTGGTGCGGGTGCGCCAGGGCGCGAACGTGCTGCCGCCAGCGGACTTCGTCGTCGCGCGCCTTCTCCACATGCTCGGGCGTACTCAGGTCGGCCCAGATCTCGGCGACGCTGCGCTCGTCCCCGCTCGGAACCGGGTGTTCGGCCGCGACGCTCATCCCGTGTTCGCGCGGCATCGGGGCGACCGCCACCGCGGGCGGTGCGACGACCCGCGGTGCCGGGATCGCCTCCACCGGAACCGGCGCGGCGACCGCGGCGGTCGGCGGGTCGGCGCGGCCGGCCAGCGACAGGCCGATGAGCGTGCAAACGGCGACCGCGGCCCCGCCCAGCCCGACCCACGCGAACGGGTGCCCGCGGTACGCGCGCAGGTCCAGCCGCGCGCGGATCGCGGCCCGGAACGACGGGTGCGGGGCCGGCGGCTTCTGGCCGATGGCCGCGGCCGACAGGCGCACCGCTTCGGCCAAGGCGTCGCGCGCGTCCTGGTCCTCGGCGAGCCGCGCCTCGAACGCGGTCCCCTCGTCCGGCGACAGGTCGCCGGCCGCGTAGCGGAGCGCGGTCCCTTGTAGGGTAGGGTCAGGCATGGCGGGCCTCCCACAGTTCGCGGAGCTTCTTCAGACCGTCGTGCATCCGGGCCAGCGCGGTGTTGAGCGGGCAGCCGAGGGCCGCCGCCACCTCGCGGAAGGTGAGTCCGTCGAAGACGCGAGCCGCGATCACCGCCCGCTGCGCGGCGGGCAGCAGGGCGAGCAGTTCGCGGACGTGCCGGGCCTCGTCGGCGGTCCCGGCGCGGGCGTCGGCCGGGCCGTCGCCGATCAGCCCCACGAGCGCGAGGTCGTCGGCCTGTGCGGGCAGTCGCTTCGCCTTCCGCTTGATGAGCATCGCCTGCCGGTAGGCGACCGTGAACAGCCACCCGCGGAACGTGTCCGGGGCGACCGCGTCGGCCTTGCGGAGCGCCTGCACGAACGTTTCCTGGAGCGCGTCCTCGGCCGCGTGGTGGTCGCGGAGCACGCCGAAGAGGAACCGGAACACCGGCCCCTCGTACCGGGCGAACAGCGGGTCGAGCGCGGACGCGTCGCCGGCGCGGAACCGGGCGAGCAGGTCCGCGTCCGTGGTGCCGACCGTGTCGGTGGGTGCTTTCATTCGTCGTCGTCTCCGCCGCGCGCCTTCTTCACCGGCCCCTTGCCGGCCTTCTTGGTGAGCGCCTTCCCGGCGCCCGCCTTCTCCTTGCCTTTACCCTTCTTCGCCTTCTCGTCGTCGTCGTCGTCGTCGTCGTCATCGTCGTCGTCGTCGTCGTCGTCGTCGTCATCGTCGTCGTCGTCGTCCTTGTCGTCGTCTTCATCGAGGCTGCCTTCGGTCTCCTCGAAGCCGGCCTTCACCTTCGGGTTCTGGAGCATGACGATGCAGTAGATGCCGACGAGCAGCGGGACGACGCCCATGATGGCCCCGATCATCGACCACGGGAACGAGGCCAGTTCCTGCATCTGGCTGGCCCCGAAGCACACCATCGCGCCCCAGAAGAGGGTGCAGACGCCCATCATCATGGAGACGATGGCCTCTTCCAGTTCCTCCTCGCCGGGCGGGGCGTCGTTGAACACCAGGGGCCACATGCCGTAGACGAACAGGCTCAGCCCGCCGACGGAGGTGGCCAGCCCGGAGAGGGTGAGGATGTTGCTGGGCATGACCAGCAGCGACATGGCCGGGCCGCGGGCGCTCTTCTTGAACTTGTCCGAGACCTCGGTGAACGTCGGCTTGTTCCTCTCGGTCTCTTCCTTCTCGGCCGCGGTTTCGCCGACCACGCCGTAGCCCTTCTTGACCGACGCGGCGTCCTCGTCGTCGTCGTCGAGCGACTTCTTGGCGGCGGCCGGCACCGGAACCGGCGCGGGTGCGGGCTTCTTCGGCTCCTCGGCGAGCTTGAGGACGCCGGCGGGGGCGTCCTTCTCGAACGGTTCCGGGACGAACGGCGTGCCGCACTTGGGGCACTTGACCGACTTGCCCACCGCGACGCGGACGGGCGTCTTCAGTGTCACCCCGCAGTCGGGGTTGGGACAGGTGTACGACACGGACATTCGCAACTCCCGCGGCGCGGCGGCGTAACCCACTCGGATGCACAGTAGAAGTGGCAGCCGGAAGGTATCCTACCCGACCGCAAGCGGAGAAGCCAGCCGATAGGGGAATGGAAGAGTGTTCGTAGTGACCCGCTTCAGCGGGT
>JAYUBA010001182.1:0-3776 GCA_043741075.1 Frigoriglobus sp. | reverse complement strand
CTTCGCCGACCGGGTGAGGGGGCGCGACACGTTGGGTTAACGTTTCACCCCTCACCCGGCTCGCAAAGCCTCGCCACCCTCTCCCGCAAGGGGAGAGGGCCAGACAACCGCCCCGTCGCTCACGCTCCGGGTTCGCCTGCTGTGTCACCGCTTCAGCAGCGGGTACTTCGGCAACTGCCGCGGGAAGCACACCGGCGTCTGCGTCTCGCCCGGCTTGCCGACCCGCCGCATCAACTCCGGCACCTTCGCCGCGACGTACTCGTACAGTTCCTCCGGCGAGAGCGCGCCGTCGGAGTTGTAGTCGGCCGTGCGGAAGTCCTTGTTCTTGTCCAGCGCGTTCAACACCGCGTACGTGAACAGGCCGTGCCCGAACGGGCCGTGCTCGTAGGACTGCTCGCTCTGGTCGCACGCGGCGATCACCACCGGCCCCTGCCCGTTCGGCACGCACCGGCGGAGCACGTTCGGGGCCGTCGCGCGGCCGGAGTGGCACGCGTCGATCAGCACCACCTTGCGGCAGTTGATCTTCGCCAGCGCGACGAAGAGTTCGTCCACGGAGATCGCGGTCGCGCCGGGCCGGTTGGGGGTGTAGTCGGGGCAACAGAACAGGAACACGCCCTCGCCCGCCAGCGCCGCCCGGCCGGGCTGCGGCTGCGGCCCGTCCTTCGGCATGAGCAGGTCGCCGTGCCCCGCGAAGAAGACGAGCAACAGGTCGTCCGGCTTCGCCTCTTTCGCGATCACGGCGAGGCCGTCGGTGATCTTCGTGCGGGCCGCGTCGGCGTCGAGTCGCACGTCTATCTTCGCCCCCTTGTAGAGCAAGTTCGGGCCGTTGGCGGTGCGGAGTTGGTCGCCGAGCGCGGTCGCGTCGTTGCGGGCGGCGGTGAGGTCGCCGAACTTCCGCGCCCCGGCCACGTTCCGCCGCGTATCGGAGTAATCGTTGATCCCGGCGAGCAGCGCGAGCAGGCGCATGTCGCCCGGCGGGCGGTCGTTGCGGACCGTTTGCGCGTCCTCCGACCGGCCGCCGCTCGCGTTGAACGCGAGTACCGTGAGCTGGTTCTCCCCGGCGCGGAACGTGTCGGCCGCGACGGTCACGGGCGCCTCGAACGGCAACTTCGGGTCGAGCTTCTTGCCGGGCTTCGGCCACGAGTCGAGCAGGTGGTCGTTCAGCCACAACTCGACGCGCTCCGGCCGCAGGTCCGGGTTGTTGCCGCGGGGCCGCACGGTGATCGTGAGCGGAAGCCCGGCGGCCGGCACGTCGGCGCGCGCCAGGGCCAGCCGCACCGGGGCCGGCTCGAACTTCGTGAAGGTGGCGACGGCGGGGGCCTCACCGGGGAGCTTCGCGAGCGCCGCGCTCATGTCGCGCGTCTCGATCAGCTTCTCCAGTACTTCGGGCTGGTGGAACTGCTTCTCGAACTGCTGGAGCTGGTAGAACCGCGGGCGCCCGCCCGGTTCGGGCGCGTTCACGTGCCAGCCGGCGAGGCGGTCGCCGTTGGCCGTCTTCGTGTGGTAGTACGACCCGTGCCACATCCACACGACCCAATCGTTCATGCGGTTCTGGCCGTCGAACGCGGGGAACCACTTCCACAGCGGGCGCTGGCGGACGGTGGTGAGCGTCTCGTGTCGCTCGGTCGCCTCCCGTGCGGCGACGCCGAAGTACAGTTCGATGCGCGGGCGCGGCGTCTTCAGTTCATCGAGCGCCACATCGGTCGTGCCGACCTTCTCCTTGCCGGCGCGCCGGTCGAACACGAGGTCACCGTTCACGAAGAGGAGGTCGAGCACGTCGCCGACGCGCAACCCGGCTTCCCACGCGGGCGAACCGGCGTCCACCGCGGTCACCACGGGGAACCCGCCGTCGTCCTTGAACGTGGCACCCAGGCTCGGCTCGCTCTTCCAGTCCGCGAGCGACCACGCCGCGACCGTGTGATCGCCCCCGCCGGTGACGAACCACGTCTGCTCCGGGTCCGCGACCACCGACGTGACTTCGCCCGCGTGCCCGGTGAACACCTTCGTGCCGCCGATTCCGCCCTTCCCCATGCGCGCCGGCACCAACTCGAAGAGCGTGCAGCCGTAGTAGTGCCCGACGACGACGCGGGTCGGCTTGTCGCCCTTCGCCGGCAGGAACGTGAAGCACGTCGGTGCCTGATCGCGGTTGCGGTCGAGCGCGAGGCGTACGCGCCCGAGGCGCTCGTGTTTGGCGTACCAAATGAACCGGTCCTTGTCGGGTTCGATCACCCAGCCGTCGGCCGTCGTGACCGGGTTCACCCACGCTTGCGACTCGTCGAGCGTCGGCTTCAGGCGTGTCAGGTCGAAGCGCGTCCACGGGCCGGCGCCGCGGGCGTTCGGGTTGCGCGACTTGGCGTCCCGCTGAACCTGCACGCCCACGATCTTTCCGTTCGCGGACAGGTTCACGGCCCACGGCGGCCGGCCGGCGCCGCGGACCGCCGTGAGCGCCTTCACCTTGGGCGCGAGTTCGAGCAGGGTGACCTCGTCGGCGTCGCCGCCGGCGACCGCGAGGTGCGGTTGCGTCGGGTGGAACGCGAGCGCCTCGGCCCGCCCGGTGTGCCCGAGCTTGGTCGGCTTGCCCTCCGGGTTCTTGATCGGGTCGTCAAACACCCAGATGTCGTCGTTCCCTTCGGCGAAGAACTGCGGCCCGTCGCCGGTCCGGAGTGCGGTCACGACGCCGACCGCGACCTGCCGCGTCTGCGGGTGGAAGGCGACGCTGCGCGCCACCTGGTTCGGTCCCAGTTCGAGCGCGACCGTCCGCTTGCCGTCGGCGCTCACCAGCAGCACGCGCGGATCGACGGCGGCGACGAGCAGCCACTTCCCCCCTTCAATCAGCTCCGCGCGGCGGACGCCCGACACGCCGAACGGCTTGTCGTTCAGGTGGAACAACTGCGGTGCGGGCGGCGGCTTGCCCGGCGCGTCGGCGACCTTACCCGTCAGGTCGCACGCGAGTACCTGTCCGCTATGCGCGACAGCGAGAAGCGTGTCCTTGTCGCGGAAGTGGACGAGCCGCGGGTAGTTGAACTCGGTGTTGCCGTCGAGGTCTTTGAGCTTCTCGAACATGCCGACGCGGACCGGGGCCTGCGACACGCGGCCGTCACGATCCGGCTTGTCCAGCTTCACCGGCTCCCACAGCCACAAGCCGCCGTCCGCGGTGCCGAACCCGACGCGACCGTCGGGACCGAACGCGACCGCCATCACCGTGCCGAAGTTCGGATCGCCCTTGCGCGACACCGGCCACGAGAGCGCGAGCGTGTCGCCGGTCGCGCGGTCGAGGATCGCGACCGTGGTGGGCTTCATGCCGTACCCGCCGACCGCGACGCGCGTGCCGTCGCCTGAGATCGCGAACGCCTTGATGCCGCCGCGCTGCTCGCGCCACGCCCGCCAGCGGAGCGTTTGAACGTGGGCGCGTTCGGTGTCCAGCCCGGTGGCGGAGTGCGGCCACACGCGCACCACCTTGTCGTCGCCCCCGGCGAGCAGGAACTGCCCGTCCAGCGTGAACCGCAGCACGTCGCACGGCCCGACGCGCCCGCCGGCTTCGACCACGATTTCCGGTTCGTCGCGCGCCCGCCGGTCCGCTTGCAGTTGCCCCTGGGCGGTCGGAACGAACAACCCGACCGCAGCGAGAACGAGGAGCAGGGAGCGGGTGGAAGGGTGGTGCATGTGCGTTCGTTGTGGTATCGAGGCGATTCGGAATAGCATAGCAGAGCGGGTATAGTTATTGGGTAAAGAACCCACCCCCGGCCCCTCCCTGGAGGGAGGGGAGAAGAAAGCGG
>JAYUBA010001181.1:0-3776 GCA_043741075.1 Frigoriglobus sp. | reverse complement strand
GCGACGGTTACCTTTCAGTCCGATTCCGCATGAGACCCTCGCTCGCCTAAAACCCTATGCCCGACGCGCGACCGTGGCAAACGACATCTGGGGGCCGTATCCTGAGAGCGCCGGTCACGTCACCCACTGGGAGATGCCCATCATGCGCTACGCTCTAGTTCTGGCCGCCGCGGCGCTGTTCGCGCCGACCGCCGTTCGCGCCGCCGACCCGCCGATCACGTTCCAGACGCACCCGCTCGACCGCGTACTGGCCGACCTCCGCGCCGCGGCCGACCTCGTCGGCGGGGAGAAGGCCGTCAAGGCGGTGAACAAGTCGATCAAGGACACGTTCGGCGAGAAGGGCCTGGAAGGGCTGGACATCAACCAGCCGGTCGTCGGGTACGTCATCCTGGCGCCCAAGCCGCAGGATATCACCGCCGTCGTCGCGTTCCCGATCACCGGCGAGAAGGAGTTCCTCGCGCTCTGCGACCGGGCGAATAGCGTCAAGCACAAGGATTTGGGCAAGGGGCTGTACGAACTCCCGCCGGTGGACGCGCGGTACAAGGCGCGGCTGCGGTTCAGCGACGGGCACGCGTATCTCGCCTACGGGTTCAACCCGGAGCCGGCGCTGGACCCGAAGGCGCTCGTCCCGGCCGGCAAGCTGTACGACCCGGCCGAGCGGGCGGTGGTCGCGGCCAAGTTCCACTTCGACCGTCTCACGCCCGAAGTGAAGAAGGCGCTGCCGGTGCTGCTGAAGGAGGTCAAGACGGCGCTCTTCAGCGGGGGCGGCATCGGGCTTCAGGAAAAGCTCATCCTCGACCCGATCGAGCAGGCGCTGGACAAACTCGCGCTCCGCTACATGCTCCTCATGGGCGGCGCGGATACCGCGGCGCTGCGGCTGATGATCGACGTGCCGACCAGCGACCTGGTCGTGGAAGCGACGCTCACTCCCAAGCCGGATACGCCGCTGGCGAAGGAGATCGCGGCCCTCAAGCCGACCGGGAACCGGTTCGGCGGGCTGCTCACCGCCGACACCGCGGCCGGGTTCCAGACGCGGCTGCCGTTCTTCAACGACGAGCTGAAGACGGCGGCGGTGAAGGCGCTGGAGGAGGGGCAGCGGGAGGCCGGGAACAATGCCCCGCCGGGCGGCAAGGCGGCCGTGGACGAACTGTTCAAGGGGCTGATCCGCACCGTGAAGACGGGCGAGACGGACATCGTCGCGGGCGTCCGCGGACCGGACAAGGACGGCGAGTTCACCTTCGTCGCCGCGGTCGCGTTCGAAGACCCGGCGGCGTTCGAGAAGGAGTTCAAGACGTTCTTCGAGAAGGACTCCCCGCAGGACGTACAGGACCGGATGAAGTGGGACGCGGCGAAGGCCGGGGCCGTGAACATCCACACGTACCGGTTCCCGAACGGCGGCGGGTTTCTCGACCCGTCGAAGGTGTTCGGCGGCGCGAAATGCACGCTCGCGTTCGCGTTCGCGCCGAAGGGCGTCTTCTTCGTCCTCGGCCCGGACCCGATCCCGGTGATGACGGCCGCGCTGGCGGTCAAGCCGGCCGACGCGCCGGTGCTGGACGTGGTGCTGAACCCGGCCCGCGTGGGCAAGCTGGTCGAGAAGGGCGGCGGGAAGGCGCTGGAGGTGGAGCGCGTGCTGGGCAAGGAGGACAAGCTGGTGTCCGCCACGTCGCTCCGCGTCACCGGTGGCAAGGAACTGACCGTGCGGTACGCGCTCAACTTGCGGCTCCTCCCGCGGGCCGCCGCCGCGGACAGCTTCGACGCCGACCACGGCAAGCCGGACCCGTTCGAGAAGAAGTGATCGGCAGTCGCGTTCCTTGAACCGCGCGGCTATAGCGTCACCGGCTCCCACGGCGCGCCGCCCCGCGCCGCCCGCGCGGCTTCGCGAATCCGCCCCGCGAGCGCGTCGGGGCGGCGCACGCCGACCAGCCGTACCGCGCGGCCGGCGGTCCGCACCTCCACCCACCCGACGCCGAGCCGGCGGTGTACCCACCCGGCCCCGGCGCGAACGGCGGTCACCTCGCGCAGCCACACCGGCGGCACCGGCCGGTGCCAGAACCCGAAGTCGATCAGCACGGCGCGGTCCGTCAGCCGGTACGTGTACGTGGCGGCCCGGTACAGGTACGCCGCGCCGAGGGCCGGCCACACGCACCACGCGAGCGCGAACACCGCCAGCGCGCCGGCCCGGTCGGCCAGTTCGGACAGGTCGTCCAAGTACCACCGCCCGGTCCACACGACGAGCGACGCGACCGCCGCGGCGGCCAGCGCGGGCACCGCCGCGCGCGGGTGGTACCCGACCCACGCCCGGTCCGCCTGCGCCGGGTCGCCCCCCCGTTCGTTGCTCGACATCGCCCCTCCGAAGTGTGCCCGACGCGCCGCCGAACCGCGCCCGATGTCGGGGAAGCCCATTCTCGTGCATTCCGGCCGGGACGGAGAAGAAGCAAATAATTCAGTTTATTGTTGAATTCTCTCGCCGGACAGGATAGTAACTTAAATCAAACCCTTGGCATTGTCACACAGTGGCGTAGAGTGTTGGTTTCGTGGCACTTCGCCCAAACTGCTCTCGCCCCAACAAAGTCAACCATCGTATGAACTATCTCCTCCAGCGCCGCTCGACCCTCGCGCAGACGTTGAAGGCGCGCGACCTGGACGCGTTCCTCGTCACCACGCCGGTCAACGTGACGTACCTCACCGGGTTCACCGGCGGCGACAGTTTTTACGCGGCCACGCCCAAGCACGAGATGCTGGTCAGCGACACCCGGTACGAGGAGCAGATCAAGGAGGAGTGCCCGGGGCTGGACGCGCACATCCGCCCGCACACGCGGACGACGCTGGAGGCGGCGGCCGAGGTGCTGACCAAGTCCGGCGCGCGGTCCGTCGGGGTCGAGGGGAACCGGATCACGCACGGCGATCTGGAGTTGCTCAAGCAGCTCGCCCCCAAGCTCACCGTCGTTTCGCTGGACGGCATTATCGAGGCCCAGCGGGTGGTGAAGGACCCGGGCGAGGTGGAGATGATCCGCGAGGCGGTGCGGGTCGCCGAGCGCGGGTTCCGCATGTTCGTCGCCACCCTGCGCGAGGCCGACACCGAGAAGGACATGGTGGACGCGCTCGAGGGGTACGTGCGCCGGGCCGGCGGGCGGTCCACCGCGTTCCCGCCGATCGTCGCGGTCGGCGAGCGCGGCGCGCTGCCGCACGCCCCGCCCACGTCCAAGCAACTCGGCGACGGGAGCAAGGTGCTCGTGGACTGGGGCGCGGACCTGCTGTACAAGTCCGACATGACCCGCACCCTCCGCAGCCCGTTCGGCACCGCGCCGAGCCGCCGCAACAAGCAGGAGCGGATCGGGTACAACTTCGACGAACTGTACGCCGTCGTGCTGGCGGCGCAGAACGCGGCGCTGGCCGCCATCCGGCCGGGGGTGAAGGCGAAGGACGTGGACGCCGCCGCCCGGAAGTCGATGGCGTCCGCCCGGCTCGCCAAGCACGCCGACCTGAAGTTGGCCGACTTCTTCACCCACGGCCTCGGCCACGGCATCGGGCTGGAGGCCCACGAGGCACCCAAGGTGCGGGCCAACTCCGAGGACGTGCTCGAAGCCGGCATGGTCATCACCATCGAGCCGGGCATCTACATCCCCGACTGGGGCGGCATCCGCATCGAGGACGACGTGCTCGTCACCCACGACGGGTGCAAGCTCCTCAGCACCCTCCCCCGCGAAGCCTCCACGCTCGCGATGGCTTGAGAGTCACAAGTCGTAAGGTCGAAAGTCGTAAAGTCGAAGTCCGCC
>JAYUBA010001180.1:0-12048 GCA_043741075.1 Frigoriglobus sp. | reverse complement strand
ACCACGTTTCGGATGACGTCGCGGGGGAAGATACCAACAGCGTCGATATCAACTACCCACGATACTTTTCTGGCCTGACACCTGATGAAGATGGTTCGTCGCATCGCCCGCTGTTTTATCTCGAACACGTCAGAGATCGGTTGCCTTCGGTGTTTGCCGCATGGCTAGACGCCTCGGTCCGCTTTAATGACACGTTCAACCTGTACTTTGGTGTGCAGTACAGCCGGCGGATGTTCACGGACTGGCGGTTTCAAACAATCCTGCATGCCCTAACGTTGTATGGGCAGCCACGAACGCGCAAGCCAAGCAGGGATGAGCGGTTGAACGCCGTATTTGAGTCAGTCGGCGCGGAGAACGCCGAGTACCTCACGAAGTTGCTCGCGACGAGCCTCTTACTCAACGCCGAAAATGTGCTGCTCGACCTTATGGAGGAGCACGGGTCGCAGATCGAGTGGTTATTCGGTAGATCGTGTACCGCCTTTGTCGGAAGGGTGACGAACACCCTGAACTACCTGCTGCATCGTGATCCCATCAACGGCTTCGCCGCATCACAGGGTAACCGATTGTACTATTTGACCGAGACGCTTGGCTGGCTCATGAAGCTGTGCCTCATGAAAGAGATTGGATTTTCAAAGGACGAACGGAAGCAGTTGATCGAGCGGCATCAGGTGGCGCAACTCGTCCACGTCAACAACCGCGAGATGTCAGACGATTGACGGGGTGGGTGGTACACAGAGTTGGCACCCTTGGGCGTGCTTCGCACGAAAGCCCATGATTTCCAGGCGTTGGTCTAAGGGTGCCAGTTGGCACCCTTTGGCAATCTTAGGCACCCTTTGGCACCCTTAGACCACATCGCTTGTTTTCCCGGCTCCCGACGCGAGGGGGGCCGTCCGGCTATCCCGCGGACGGGAGCGGCAACCGCCGCGCAAACCCGTACAACATTGGGACTCACAGAGGAATCCCGGTGCTCACCACGAAAACCCGCAAGCGCGACTTCCCGTCGCTCGACGGCCACGCGTACCTGAACTCGGCCGCCGAGGGCATCCCACCGCTCGCGGTGGGCGAGGCCTTTCAGCAGTACTTCCGCGACAAGCAACTCGGCTTCGACGGGCGCGTGCCGCACGCGGCGCAGTGGGACGCCACGCGGGCGCTCACCGCGGAGTTCTTCGGACTCACCCCGGCCGAAATCGGCATCTGCTCGTGCTCGTCGGAGGCGTACAACCTCGCCGCCCTCGCCCTGAAGCTGAAGAAGGGCGACGAGGTGATCGTCAACGACCTCGACTTCCCGTCGGGCGCGACGCCGTGGCTCCAGCCGGCGTGCCCGGCGACGCCGAAGATCTGGCGGAGCCTCTCCGGGGCGCTGCGGATCGAAGACCTCGTCCCGCTGCTGACCCCCAAGACGCGGCTCGTCACCGTGTCGCTGGTGAGCTTCTTCAGCGGCTTCCGCATCCTGCTGCCGGAGGTGGTCGCGGCGGTGCGGAAGCGGTCGGCCGCGCTGATCGCGGTGGACGTGACGCAGGCGCTCGGCCGCGTCCCGCTCGACCTGACCGGCGCGGACCTGATCGTGAGCAGCACGCACAAGTGGATTCTGGCGTCGCACGGCGGCGGGCTGGTCGGCGTACCGGCGGCGCGGACGGCGGAGTGGACCTCGCCGGCCGGCGGGTGGTTCAACCTGGAAGACGCGTTCGGGCCGAAGCGGTTCGAGAAGGCGGTGAGCAAGCCGGGCGCGGCGAGCTTCATGGTCGGGATGCCGAACTACGGCGCGATCTACGCCATCCGCGCGGGCCTGGAGTACATCCGCGACGTGGGCGTGAAGAATATCGACGACGCCGCCCGCCCGCTGATACTGCACTGCCTCGCAGAGTTGAAGAAGCTACCGGTGGAGTTGCTCACGCCGGACGAGCCGGAGCACATCGCGGGCATCCTGGCGTTCAAGCACCCGAAGGCGGAGGAGATTTGCGCGCGGCTGCACGCCGCGAACGTCCATGTGATGAACGCGGCCGGGCGCATCCGCATCGCCATCCACGGCTACAACACGATGGCCGATGTCGAAAAGCTGTTGAAGGAGTTGAAGGCGGCGCTGAAGTAGGACAGGCTCACAGCCTGTCATTGGTTGGACAGGCTGGAAGCCTGTCCTACTTTGAAACGCGCACCACTGCCCCTTCTCTCGTCCTAATATCAGGCAAGAATGCCGTGCCGATCCCCGGCTTCGTCGGGGCCAGGAAGTGGCCGTTCTCGATCACCGGAAGGTCGGTCACGAGGTCGGGGTAGTTCACGCGCAGGTACGCCCGCACCGACTCCTGGTAGATGGCGTTCGTGGCGTTGATGGCCAGGTGGATGCCGGCGTACAGCGTGAGCGGACCGGTGCAGTCGTGCATCGCGACCGGCCGCTTGTACACCTCCGCCATCGCGCACACCTTCTTGCACTCCGTGATGCCGCCGGCCCACGTCGGGTCGATCATCACGATGTCGGCGGCCTGTTTTTCCAGCAGCGGCTTGTACTCGTAACGGGTGGCGAGGTACTCGCTCGCGAGGATCGGGCACGTCGTGCCGCGGCGCAGTTCGGCGAGCGCGTCGATGTCGTCGGCCCGCATCAGGTCTTCGAGCCACGCCGGTTTGAACTCTTCCAGCGCTCGCGCGATCTTCAGCGCCGCGGGCAGCGACCAGAGGCCGTGCCCTTCGACCATGATTTCCATCTTGTCGCCGACCGCGTTGCGAATCTTGCGGAACGGCTCCAGCGCGCGGTTCAGGTCGGCCGCGGAGATGTCGTGCCCACCGAGCGAGCGGATGTTCGGGTCGAACATGCCGCGGAAGGCGCGCCAGTTGTCCCAGCCGCCGGGGGAGTGTGCCACGTAATCGAACGGCCACAGCTTCATCCCGGTCAGCCCTTCGGACAGAAGATCGAGGGCCAACTCGTCGGCGCGCTCCATGAAGGCGGTGAGGTCTTCGTACTTCCCAGTATTAACGTCGGTGCCGTAGCCGGTGCCGCCCTTCGCCGCGCGGCCGTAGTTCGGGCCGCCGCAGGTGTTGTAAGTGCGGATGCGGTCGCGCGCCGCGCCGCCGAGCACCTGCCATACCGGCATCCCCGCGGCCTGCCCCAGAATGTCCCACAGGCACACGTCGATGGCCGACAGGCCGCGCAGCTCCGCGCCCTTCCCGACCGTGTGTGCGATGACTTCGTACAGTCGTCGCCAGTGGAGTTCGATCGCGAGCGGGTCGTGTCCGACGAGCATCGGCGCAGCGAACTGGTGAATGTAGCCGGCGACCGCGTCCGGCATGTAGCAAGTGTCGGCGTAGCCGGTGAGGCCCGCGTCGGTGTGGACCGCGACGAACAGGATCGACGGGTAATCCGGCAGGTAGATCGTTTCGAGGCGGGTGATCTTCACGGTTCAACCTCTCCCGACGAGCGGCATCTGCGTCGCCATCACGGTCATGAACAGCACGTTCGCGTCGAGCGGGAGGCTCGCCATGTACACGACCGCCCGCGCCACGTTCTCCACGTCCATCCGCGGTTCGACGGCGACGGTGCCGTTCGCCTGCGGTACGCCCTCGGTCATCTTCGCGGTCATCTCGGTGGCGGCGTTGCCGATGTCGATCTGCCCGCACGCGATGTCGTACTTGCGGCCGTCGAGAGACGTGGACTTGGTAAGCCCGGTGATGGCGTGCTTGGTGGCGGTGTACGGCGCGGAGTTCGGCCGCGGGGCGGTCGCGGAGATGGAGCCGTTGTTGATGATGCGCCCGCCGCGCGGGGCCTGGGCCTTCATCAGCTTGAACGCCTCCTGCGTGCAGAGGAACACGCCGGTCAGGTTCACATCGACGACCTTCCGCCACTGCTCGAAACTGAGGTCTTCGAGCGGGACCGGCGGCGCGCTCATGCCGGCGTTGTTGAACAGCACGTCGAGCCGTCCAAACGCAGCCTTCGTTTGCTCGAACAGCGCCCGGACGGATGCGGGGTCGGTCACGTCGGCCGGCACCGCGAGCGCGTGCGAACCGGTTGGTGCCATCGCGACGGTCGCGGCGAGGGCGTCCGCGCGCCGGCCCGCGAGTACGACGCGATAGCCTTCGCGCAGGAGCGCGAGCGCCACCGCCCGGCCGATGCCGGACCCGGCACCGGTCACGAGCGCGACTTTTCCTTCTGCCATTCGATCACCCACTTCTTGTAGGACAGGCTTCCAGCCTGTCCTGGTTCCCGATGGACAGGCTGGAAGCCTGTCCTACTTCTTCAGGTGCTTGTCGAAGTACGCGATCATCGCCTTCTCGGCGGTCTCCGCGTCCTTGCCCTTGAACCCGTGGCCCGCGCCTTCGAGCTTGAGCAACTCCACTTCCACGCCCGCGGCCTTCAACTTATCGACGAGCATCTCGGCCTGCTCGACGTGGACGTATTTGTCCTCGGTGCCGTGGATGCAGAGGGTGGGCACGGCGTTGGGGGTGACCCAGTACAGCGGGCTGGAGCGGATGTGCGCGGGCCGGGCCTTCTCCAGGTTGCCGCCGAGGTACAGGGGTAGCACCTCGTGCGCGTCCACGCTCTTGCCGTACGACTTGGTGAAGTCGTTCGCCCCGTAGACGTTCACCACGCACTTCACCTTGCTCGACTGCTCCGGGTTGCCGCCGTCGCCCTCGAACTCCTTCACGTCGGCCGTCACGCCGAGCATTTGGGCGAGGGTACCGCCCGCGGAGCCGCCGGTCACGCCGATGTTGTCCGGGTCGATGTTGTACTTCTTGGCGTTGGCGCGGAGCCAGCGCACCGCGGCCTTCGTGTCGTGGATCGCGGCCGGGAACGGGTACTTGGGCGCGAGCCGGTAGCTCACCGTCACCGCGACGTAGCCCTTTTCCGCCATGCGGATGATTTGCGCGTTGTAGCCCTCGCGGCTGCCGGCGCGGAACCCGCCGCCGTGGATGAACAGCACCGCCGGGAGTGGAGCGTCGCCCGCCTTCGGCCGAGCGATGTTCAACTGAAGGTGTTGGTTGTCCGGGTTGGTGTACTCGACGCCCTTCTCGAACGTCACCGTGTCGGGCACGGGCGGGTCTTTCTGGGCCGCCGCGGGCGCGGCAAAGAGGGCAATGGCGAAGGGCAGCGAGAGCAATGCGTTACGCATGAGAGGAAGCCTCGGAGAGTAGGTGAGGCAGAGGATTCTACTCGCCGGCGGCGACCGGAAGAAACGCAAACAGTGCGGCGAGCCGATTTCGTACCTTCTTGTCCGAAAGGGCCGCAGTTCCGTCACGGATTTCGGCATGACCGGCATCGTAATCCTTCGCGTCGGGCACAACTTCGAGGCCAAGTGCGCGAATCGCAGCGAAGCTCGCGACCGCGATACGCGAGCCTGTAGTCGGATTACCCAGACGTGCCATCAGAGCGCCGGCAGAAGTGACCGCCTGTCGGCTCACCGAGACACCGGTCTCGCCGGCCCGCAATTCAAAGTTCTTACTGGTGATCCGCGGGCCGGGTGCCTGCCACGTCGTCCCGCCGGGGATGTGCCTCAGTACGAACTCGTCGTCGGGAATGAACTCTTCAGTCATCGTCGTCCCACTACCAGGCGACAGCTCGCACCCTGCGGGCCGCTCGATGTGTTAGTACGGTGGCTTCGCGAGCTGAATAACCCCCAACTGCATCTCATGCAGCGACCAATTCTCTAAGCTCCTGCAGCACCCCCGGATGAATCATCTGGTTAGTCGGCTTGAACGTCCGCTGTGTCATCTCGTCGGTCGCCTTATCGGTGTGCAAAAAGTCCCACGTTCCATCCGGTTCGATGTCGAGTTCGTGTGCCGTCCGCGCGTCCTCCCACGACACCTGAACGCCCCCCGCACGACCGGGGTGGACGCGAATGTCGTCCGACGGCGCGGACCCGCGGAACGCGGACAGCAGCCGCACGAACTCCTTCGCAACGTCGAGTACTTCCGGGCTGAGCGGGTCGGCGTTGTACCCGTCCCAGTTCGCCCGGAGGTTCCGCATCGCGTCGAGTTGTTCCACAGGCGTGGCCATCGTCACTCCTCGTCGTGTTCGTGTCATTGTAGCTTGCCGGTCGCTCACTCGTCCTCTTCGCGGAGCTTCGCGAGCACGTTCAGGTCTTCGAGCGTGGTGGCGTCGCCGGTGGACTGGCGGCCGGCGGCGATGTCCCGCAGGAAGCGGCGCATGATCTTCCCGCTCCGCGTCTTCGGCAGCGTGTCCGTGAACCGAATCTCGTCCGGACGGGCCAGCGCGCCGATGTCGTGGACGACGTGCGCCTTCAATTCGGCTTTTAGCTCGTCGGTCGGCGCCTCGCCCTGCTTCAGTGTGACGAAGCACACGATGCCTTCGCCCTTCAGGTCGTCCGGGCGGCCGACCACCGCGGCCTCGGCCACCTTCGGGTGGTGAACCAGCGCGCTCTCCACTTCCATCGTGCTGAGGCGGTGGCCGCTCACGTTCAGCACGTCGTCCACGCGGCCCATCACCCAGATGTAACCGTCGTCGTCCTGCCGCGCGCCGTCCGCGGTGAAGTACACGCCGGGGTAGTTGCTCCAGTACGTCGCCTTGTAGCGCTCGTCGTCGCCGTAGATGGTGCGCATCATGCTCGGCCACGGCCGCTTCACGACGAGGAAGCCGCCGGCGTTCGCGGGCACCGGGTTGCCGGCCTTGTCCACCACTTCCGCGGCGATGCCCGGTAGCGGCTTGGTGGCGCTACCGGGTTTGGTGGCGATCGCGCCCGGCAGGGGCGAAATCATGATCGCGCCGGTTTCCGTCTGCCACCACGTATCGACGATCGGGCACCGGCCGCCGCCGATGACGCGTTGATACCACATCCACGCCTCTGGGTTGATCGGTTCGCCCACGCTGCCGAGCAGCCGGAGCGAACTCAGGTCGTGGCCCTTCGGGTGGTGATCGCCCCACTTGATGAACGCGCGGATCGCGGTCGGCGCGGTGTAGAAGACGGTCACCTTGTACTTCGCGATGATCTCCCAGAACCGGTCCTCGCGCGGCTGGTTCGGGGCGCCCTCGTACATCACCACCGTGCTGCCGTTGCACAGCGGGCCGTACACGATGTAGCTGTGCCCGGTGATCCAGCCCACGTCCGCGGTACACCAGAAGATGTCGTCTTCCTTGATGTCGAAGACCCACTTGTGCGTGAGCGACGTGCCGAGCAGGTAGCCGCCGGTGGTGTGAAGAACCCCCTTCGGCTTCCCGGTGCTGCCGCTGGTGTACAGGATGAACAGCGGGTGTTCGCTGTCGAACGGCTCCGCCGGGCAGTCGGCGCTGGCGGCGGCCATCAGGTCGTGCCACCACACGTCGCGGCCGGCGCGCATCTCCACCGCGGTGTTGCAGCGGTTGAAGACGACGCACGTCTCGACGGTCGGCGACTTCTCCAGCGCGGCATCGACGTTCGCCTTCAGCGGCACCACCTTGCCGCGCCGCCAGCCCCCGTCGGCGGTGATGACGAGCTTGCTCTTGGCATCGTTGTTGCGGTCGGCGACGGCCTCCGCGGAAAAGCCGCCGAAGACGACCGAGTGCATCGCCCCGATGCGGGCACACGCGAGCATCGCCACCGCGGCTTCCGGGATCATCGGCATGTAGATCGTGACGCGGTCGCCCTTCCCCACGCCGAGCGACTTCAGCGCGTTGGCGAACTTGCACACCTCGCGGTGAAGCTGATGGTAGGTGAGCGTGCGCGAATCGCCCGGCTCGCCCTCCCACACGAGCGCGGCCTTGTTGCCGCGGGTCGCGAGGTGCCGGTCGAGGCAGTTGTCGCTCGCGTTGATCGTACCGCCGACGAACCACTTGGCGTGAGGTGCGTTGCTCCAGTCGAGCACCTGCGTCCACGGCTTGAACCAGTGGAGCGACTTCGCCTGCTCGGCCCAGAAGCCGTCCGGGTCGCGCTGCGCCCACTCCGCGAGCCGGTCGCGCTCGGCCGCGGTCACGTTCGCCTGTGCCGCGAACTCCGCCGGCGGCGGGAACTGCCGCGTTTCCTTCAGCACGCTCGTAATGTTCTTTTCGGGGGAGGACATATTCGTTACTCGTGGGGAGAGCGTCGCCCACCGGGACGCGTTTGCGGTGGGCGACGCCCACCCTACAAAGACCACGGCGAGTAGGCATCAGCTTAGGGCGAACGGCGTCGAACCGCAACGGAGCAGGCATGTCGGACACGTTTACCATCGCCGCGGTGCAGATGAAGATCGCCCCGGACCGCGACACCAACCTCGCGAACGCGGAGCGGGCGATTGCCGAAGCGGCGCGGCGCGGGGCGCAGGTGGTGTGCCTGCCGGAGTTGTTCACCGGCTACTATTTCTGCCAGCAGGAAGACATCGCGCTCTTCGACTTGGCCGAGCCGATTCCCGGGCCGAGCGAGGCGCGGCTCGCGGCGGCGGCGAAGGCGAACAAGGTAGTCGTGGTCGGGTCGCTGTTCGAGAAGCGGATGCCGGGCGTGTACCACAATACCGCCACCGTCCACGACGCGACCGGGCAGCTCCTCGGTATTTACCGCAAGATGCACATCCCGGACGACCCGCTGTTCCTGGAGAAGTTCTACTTCACGCCCGGCGATCTGGGCTTCAAGGTGTTCGACACCCCGGCCGCGAAGGTCGGCACGCTCGTGTGCTGGGACCAGTGGTATCCAGAAGCGGCCCGGCTCACGGCGTTGCAAGGCGCGGAGGTAATCTTCTACCCCACGGCGATCGGCTGGCACCCGCGTGAGAAGGCCGAGTTCGGCGAGGCCCAACACTCCGCGTGGGAGACGAGCATGCGCGGACACGCCATCGCCAACGGCACCTATGTGTGCGGCGTGAACCGCGTCGGGCACGAGGTCATCGTCGGCGAAGGGCTGGAGTTCTGGGGCGGGTCGTTCGTGAGCGATCCCTTCGGCCGCATCCTGGCGAAAGCCGGCACCGACAAGGAAGAGATTCTGGTTGTGGAGTGCAGCCGAAGGTTGATGGAGGACGTGCGCCGCAACTGGCCCTTCTTCAGGGACCGGCGCATTGATGCGTATGGGAGCATTACGAAGAGGGTTATGGATTGAAATACACCAGCCCATCGATTGCCATCGATGGGCTTTATGCAAATCTCTTTAGCACGTACGGCGCAGGGTCGATGTGGGTCTTCTCTCCCACGAGCATCTGCGCCACCAGTTTCCCCGTGGCGGGCGCCATCGACAGGCCGAGCATGTTGTGCCCGGCGGCTATCAGCACGTTGCGCGCGCCCGGCGCGCGGTCGATCACCGGCAGCCCGTCGAACGTCATCGGTCGCCAGCCCCACCACTCCTCTTGCACCGGCTCCGCGAGCGGGTCGCGCAGGTACACCTTCGCCGCGTCGGTGAGCAGGGAGAGGCGTGCGCGGTTCAGCGTGTCGTCGTAGCCGGCGAACTCCATCGTCGAACCGAGCCGGTAGCCGCTCGCGAACGGCGTCACCGCGACGCGGTGTTCCTCGAAGATGAGCGGGTACGTCGGGCAGACTGCGGGCCGCGGCATCGTGACCGAGTAGCCCTTACCCGGTTGAATCGGGACGCGGCAGCCGAGTTCGGCGTTCAACTGCGGCGTCCACGCACCGGTGGCAACTACGATGTGATCGGCCGCGATGTCGCCGGTGCTTGTATGAACCGCGGTCGCCGCGCCGTTTGCACCCGCGAAGCCGCGAGCGGCACAATGCTCGCGAATCTCCACGCCGAGCGCGAGCAGCACGCGCTTCAACTCGCTCATCAGCTTGTCCGGGCGCAAGTGCGCGTCGGATTCGTACAGGTAGCCGCCGGCCATGCCGGGCTTCAGCGCCGGTTCGAGTGCCGCGAGCGCGCCCGAGTCGAACCGGCGTGCGGGCATCGCGAACTCGCGGCGGAGCAACTCGTCGGTGTGGGCGTAGTGGTCGAAGTGCTTTGGTGTTTGGAAGACGAACAGCAGTCCCTTCTCCTCCCACTCGCACTCGATCTTTTCCGCGCGTATTAACTCATCGAAGAGGGTTCGCGACGAGTTCAGCAGCGCCTGAATCGCGCGGCCGGCGGCCATCATGTCGCGGGTGTTGCACCTGCGGGCGAAGCCGAGGAACCAGCCGAGGTTGGCGAGCGCGACGCCCGGCCGCACTTTGAGCGGGGAGTTCCGCTTGAACAGCGTTTTGAGCGTGGACCAGATCGCGCCCGGCGCGGCGAACGGGAGGACGTGGCTGGGGCACACATAGCCGCAGTTGGCGTGCGAGCAGCCCGCGCCGAATTTGCCGCGGTCCACCACCGTGACCGCGTGCCCGGCTTTGGCGAGGTAGTACGCGCAGCACGCCCCCACCACACCGCCGCCCACGACCACGATACGCTTCGCCATACAAACTCCCCTCAGTAAACAGCGTAGCCGCGACGCGCGGCGGAGCGTGAAGGTACACGCTCCGCCGCGCGTCGCGGCTAAACGAGAACGGCACTACTCACTTCTTGGGCTTCGGCTGCGTGGTGTACGGCGCGTCGTCGGTGCGGAACGGCGTCGCCGGCAGCCCCTCCTTGTTGGAGAAGTTGAGCGTCGGCTTGGCGAAGTTCACCCAGCCGTAGCGGACCGCGGCCGGCTCCGGCACCATCTCGCTGCTCAGCACGACGGTGTTGTCTTTGATCGTGGCCTTCGCCGGGTGGAACTTGCCGTCCTTGCCCGCGATCGTGAACCCGACGAGGTCGCCGTCCTTCGCCACCAGCCCGCCGCCCACGTGCGTGAAGGTCAGCGTCGCCGCGCCGCTCGCGTACGTCACGTCCTTCAGCACCGGGCCGTAGTACTCGATCTTCTTGGCGTACTCGATGCCCAGCGCCGCGAGCGCGAGGCGCTCGCCGACCGGCCCCTTCGGCTTCGGGTGGATGTCGGTCTCGTGGCCCACGTCGGTGATGACCGCGATGCCGGTCTTCGGCAGCGACTTGGCCGCGAACAACTGCGCGTCCCGCAGTTCGGCGTAATCGACCCCGCTCTGGCCGCCCTTATACGGGGCGAGTTGAACGAGCATGAACGGCAGGTCGCAGGCGAACGCCTTGCGCCAGTCCTTAATCATGGCCGTGAACAGCGTGCGGTACTCGAACGCCTTGCCCGCGTTCGACTCGCCCTGATACCAGATCGCGCCCTTCACCTTGAAGTTGAGCAGCGGGTAGATCATCGCGTTGTACAGAACCGCCGGGGTGCCGGGGCCGGGCGCGGGGGCGGTCGCGCCGGGCTTGGCCGGCGCCTTCGGTTCCGGCTTGCCGTCGGCCTTCGCCTTGGCCGCGTCGTCCTTCCACTTCGCCAGCGCCTTCTCGTAGTCGGCCGTCGCCTTCTTGGCGTCGTACCCGTCGAACGCCTTGGCCGCGGCGCGGGCCGCGTCGGCGTAGTACTTCAGCATCGGGTCGGCGTCGAGCGCCTCCAGGCTGGTCCACGCCTGCGCCGGGGTGCCGCCCCACGACGTGTGGATCAGCCCGACCGGCACGCCGAGTTCCTTCTGGAGTTTCTGGCCGAAGTGGTACGCGACCGCGGAAAACCCGCCGACCGTGTCCGGGGCGCTCTCGACCCACTTGGTGAAGTGCTTGAGGTCGGCTTGATCGGCGATCGGGTGCGCGGCGGTCCGCTTCTGCACGGTGAACAGCCGCAGGTTCGGGTTCTTCGCGCCCTCCTTCACCTTCGCCGGCGTCTCGCTGCCGTTGACGGACATCTCCATGTTCGACTGACCGGAGCAGACCCACACCTCGCCGACGGCGACGTTCTTGAACTCGACGGTGTTCTTGCCCTCGATCTTCAGCGTGTAACCGGTCCCGGCCTTTTGCTCCTTGAGTTTCGCCACCCACTTCCCGTCCTTGTCGGCGGTCGCGCTCGTCCCGGTCACCGACCCGCCGCCCGCGGTGTTCCGCTCCAGCGCGATTTGGACTTTCTCGTCGGGGGCGGCCTTGCCCCACACGGTGACCTCGGTGCCCTGTTGGAGCACCATGTTGTCGGAGAAGATCGGGTGCGGGGTGACATCGGCGCGGGCGGTGCCCAGCGCCAACACGCTCGCCACGACGGCGAACAGTACGGCCTTGACGGGACGCATGAGAGGACTCCGAAGCAGCGAGTGGGGAAGCGAGAACCGGGTAGGCAAGCGACAGGTTAAACCCAAAGCGAGCGAAA
>JAYUBA010001179.1:0-3780 GCA_043741075.1 Frigoriglobus sp. | reverse complement strand
TTCAGGGAGGGGGGCCGGGGGGGTGGGTCTGGGGTGTTCCTTCATGAAGAAGCACAACACGCCCAGCGCGAGGCCGGGGATCACCGCGAGGTAGAACGCGCCGCGCCAGCCGAGCGACGTTTCCGCCACCTGCGAGCCGATCACGAACCCCAGCGCGCTGCCGACCGGGATCGCCACGTAGAACCACGACATCACCCGCCCGCGGTGGTTCACCGGGTATATGTCGGAGAGCATCGCCGGCGCGACGGGACCGTAGGCCGCTTCGCCCACGCCGACTAAACAGCGCGTGAAGAAGAGTATCAGGTATCCGGTCGCGAGGCCGGTGCCGCCGGTCGCGAGGCTCCAGAGGATGACTGCCATGCCGACCAGGAGCCAGCGCGACAGTTTGTCGCCGAGTCGGCCGAACACCGGGGACAGGCACATGTACGCGACCATGAACGCGGTCGTCAGCGCACCGAGTTTGGTGTTGATCCACTGGTCGTGCGGGTCCGGGAAGATCGTGGCGTCGCGCTTGATCTTCGGCAGGGTGGCCGAGAGGATTTGCCGGTCGATGTAGTTGAACAGGTTGATGCCGATGAGCAGGGCCAGTGCCCACCCGGCGCCCGGCACCGCCTTGCTCGGTCCGCTCCCGCTTCCCCCAACGGCCACGCTCGGCATCGGCACTACTCCGTCGTTCGAGTCCCTTCGGTTGAACGGCCCGCACGGTAGGGTATAATCACCCCGAAGTCGATAAAGAACTCGCGCGGGGCGGCGAAGTTCCTTCCAGCGGATTCTCCCCCCGGCCCGGACGAGGAGTCGGCCATGTCTCCCGGCGACCTCGAGAAACGGATCGTCAACGAAATTAAGGCCCGTGGCTACGAGGACAACTACATCGACAGGAGCGAACAACGGGAGATCGTCCAAATCGCCATCGAACTCGGCGGCACACTCGAAAGCGCGCTGGCCGCGCTCGCCCAGGTGTGCGACGAGTTCGGCTACGTCCTGGAGTCGCGCGTCCTCAAGCAGATCAGGGACCAGATCGAGACGGCCGCGGGCAACGACGGGATGGTGGATCAGAAGGAGTTCGACCTGATCTTCGCGAACGTCACGCGGGCCGTGCAGAACAAGAGGAACGACCGCGAGGTCAAGAAGATGATCGTCACGGTCATGGAGGAGACCGGCAACAACAAGGTCAAGAAGGGGTGGTTCCGCAACTGGTACGCGACCCTGAAGCACGACCTGGGGCTGTGAGGCGCGGCCGTTCGCCTTTCGCCCGTTGACGCTCCCGCCCGCGCCGCCTACCCTAACACCTTCCGAAACATCGGAACCTTTGCCATAGTTTCACACGGGTCAGGTGGCGCGACATGAAGCGGAAGCAGTTGGGGAAGTCTCGCAAGGGCCGGTGCCGGTTCTGCACCAAGGAAGGGTGCCCGCGGCCCGCGTTCGTCGATTTCAAGGACGTGACCAACCTCAAGAAGATGGTCACCAGCCAGGGCAAGCTGTTCAGCCGCAAGCGGAGCGGGCTGTGCGCCACGTTCCAGCGCGAAGTCGGCACGGCCGTCAAGCGCGCGCGGTTCATGGGCCTGCTGCCCTACGTCGGCGAGTAAGTCCGCACTCCGGGTCCGCCCGTTCCTTCGCCCAGGAGGGGCGCTGTGGTCACCGCGGACGACCTGTTCCGACAAGCCCTCGTCGCCCACCAGACCGGCGATCTTGCCGCCGCCGAGCGCGGCTACCGGCAGATGCTCGCCGTCGTCCCCGACGACGTACCGAGCCTGATTAACCTCGCCTCCCTCGTCGCCCGCCGCGGCGATGCCGAGGCCGAAGACTTCTATTCGCGGGCGATCGCCGCCGCGCCGGACCACGCCGACGCACACTTCAACCTCGGCAACCTGTACCGCCGCCTCGGTCGGCCGCGGGACGCCGCCGCCCACTACGAAGATGTCCTTCGCGTCGTACCGGACGCGCCCGCGGCGCTCGTGAACCTCGGCCTCGCCGTCGGCGACATCGGCGACTGGCCGCGGGCGGTCGAGTGCTTCGCCCGCGCCGCCACCATCGCCCCGCACCTGCCGGACCCGCTCCTCTACCTCGGCGACGCGCTCGCCCGCTGCGGCCGACGCGACCAGGCCATCGCCGCGTTCCGCGAGTCGGTCGGTCACTTCCCGGACGCGCCCCGCGGGCACTACAACCTCGGCCTCCACCTCGCCGCCTCCGGGTCGGTCGATGACGCGATCCCCGCGTTCGAGCGGGCGCTCGCGCTTCACCCCGACTACGCGGAGGCGCACAACGGGTTAGGCGTGGCGCTGGAAGCCGTCGGCCGCACCGACGACGCGCAGGCCGCGTACCGCGAGGCGCTCCGGGTTCGGCCCGAATTCGCCGACGCGTGGACGAACCTGGGCACCAGTCTCGTCGAACAAGGGCGCGTCGCGGAGGCCGACCACGCCTTGCGCCGGTCGGGCGAACTCGCCCCGAACCCGCTCGCGGGGAGCATGTTGCTCGCGAACCTGATGTACTCCGCGGACCTGACCCCCGAAGAACTCCGGGACGAACACATCGCCTGGGCGGAACTCCACGCGAACCCGCTCGCGCCCGCGGACCCGCCCCCGAAGCGCCCGCCCGACGCGACCGGGCGCGTGCGCGTCGGGTACGTGACCGGCGACTTCCGTTCGCGGCCCGCGGTCGGGTTCCTCGAATCGCTGCTCACGCACCACGACCGGCAGCAGTTCCACGTGACGGTGTACGCCAGCCCCATCAGGACGGACGAGTCGCTCGACCGCCTCCGCAAGCTCGCGGACGCGTGGAAGTTGGTCGCGCATCTGAGCGACGACAAACTCGCCGCCGCCGTCCGCGCCGACGGGATCGACATCCTCGTTGACCTGAACGGCCACGCGCCGGGCAACCGCCTGCTCGCGTTCGCCCGCCGGCCGGCGGCCACGCAGGTTCGCCTGTTCGGCTACCCCGCGACGACCGGCCTGCGGGCGATGGACTTCCACATCACCGACGCGGTCGCCGACCCGCCGGGCGAGTCGGAACCGTTCTACGTGGAACGGTTGCTGCGGCTGCCGGACCTCGGCTGGCTGTACGCGCCGCCGGCCGACGCGCCGCCGCCGAACCCGCTCCCCGCCGGCCGCGCGCGGGTGTTCACGTTCGGCTGTCTGAACCACCCCGGCAAGCTGTCGGAGCCGTGCGTTGAGGCGTGGTCCGCGATCCTGAAGGCCGTGCCGAAGTCGCGGCTGGTGCTGCTCGCGGGGCAGTCGGTCGCGTCGGCGGACGCGCTCGCGGAGCGGTTCACGCGGCGCGGCGTCTCCTCCGACCGGCTCGAACTGGTGTACCGGTTGTCGGCGCGCGATTACATCGAGGCGTATCAGCCGCTGGACATGGCGCTCGACCCGTTCCCCTACGGCGGCGCGATGACGACGTGCGACGCCCTCTGGATGGGCGTCCCGGTGCTGACGGTCGCGGGCCGCGACGCGCGCGGCCGGCAGGGCGTCGCCATCCTGAACGCGCTCGGCTTGCCGGAATTCGTGGCCGACACGCCGGAGCAACTAGTGAGTCTGGCCGCGACGTGGGCCGACCAGCGCGACTCGCTGGCGGAGCTTCGCGGCACGCTCCGCGAGATGATGACGCAGTCGCCGATCACGGCCGCCGCGAACTTTGTGAAACAACTCGAAGCCGCGTACCGCAGCGTGTGACGCGGTCTTGTCGTGGCGCACGCGGCCCGCGTGCTCTTCACAAAAGGACGCGGCCTTGTCGTGGCGCACGCGGCCCGCGTGCTCTTCACAAAAAGCACGCGGGTCGCGTGCG
>JAYUBA010001178.1:0-12086 GCA_043741075.1 Frigoriglobus sp. | reverse complement strand
CCCAGGCCAACGGCCTGGGTTCCAGGACCAACATCACGATGCGGCCTGAAGGGCCGCGCTAACGGAGCGCGGCCCTTCAGGCCGCACGTCCGCATCGCCGGTCACCCAGGCCGTTGGCCTGGGCTGAGGGAGATCGGCCCTTCGGGCCACAATACGCCGAAAAGGCGGAGCGGATGCGGACGTGAGGATGAGAAACGGTTACTCTTGTAGAAGGCTTCGCGCCTCGGGTCACATCCGCTTCCAACCGAACACTCGCTTGTCACACCAGTTCCTTGATCGGGGTCGGGTCATCCAGGATCGGGTGCGGGCGGCCGGTGTGGTCCTTGAACGTCAGGTTCGCGTCGATGCCGAGCTGGTGGTAGATCGTCGCCAAGAGCGCGCCCGGCTTCAGCGCGCGTTCCACCGGGTACTCCGCCTTCGCGTTCGTGCGGCCGACCACCACCCCCGGCGTGATCCCGCCGCCCGCGATCAGCGCGGAGATCGCGTTGCCCCAGTGGTCGCGGCCCGGCACCGGGATGCCCGGCTGACCCGTGTTGATCTTCGGCGTCCGCCCGAACTCGCCCATCACCACCACCATCACCTTGTCCAACAGTCCGCGTTCGTCCAGGTCGTCGATCAGCGCGCCCACCGCCTGATCTACCACCGGCACCTTCGCCCCGTGCGCCTTCTCGATGCTGCTGTGGTCGTCCCAATGCGGCATGTCCACGCTCACGAACGTGACGCCCGCTTCCACCAGTCGCCGGGCCATCAGCGTGTACCGGCCCCACGGCCCCTGCCCGTAGCGGTCGGCACTCTTCACGTCCTCTTTATCAATGTCGAACGCCTCGCGGGCCGCGGTGCCGGTCATCAGGTCGAGCGCCTTCAGTTGGAACGCGTCCATCGTCTTCATCAGGCCGGTGCCGTCGATGTCGCGCCGCACCGTGTCGAACTGCTTCAGTAGCGACGCCCGCCCGCCGGTGCCGTCGGACGCGGCGTTGAGCGTGGCGAGCCACTTCGGCGACCGGACGCGGCGGCCGTCGTGCGAGCTGAGGTACTTGTTCTCGCGGTCCACGTCGAACGGGTCGTACGCGCCGCCGAGGTACGCCCCGCCCATGTAGCCGGGGTAGAGGTAGATGGTCTCGGCGGCCGGCAGCCCGACGTACGCCGGCATGTGCGGGTCGTTCGCGCCCTTCACCTTCGACACGTATGACCCGACCGACGGGAACTTCTGCGGCAGGCTCACGCTGGTGGACCCGAACCGGCCGGTGGTCATCCAGTGGCCGGCGGCGAAGTGGTCGCCGTTGTCGTGGTGCAGCGAGCGGACGAGCGACAGCTTGTCGAACCGCTTCGCGACCTGCGGCATGAGCGCGCTAACGTTTACGCCCGGCGTCCGGGTTTTGCACACGCCGAACGGCCCGCGGAACTCGGCCGGTGCGTCCGGCTTCGGGTCGAAGGTTTCGAGCTGACTCGGCCCGCCGTCGAGCCAGATGAGAATGACCGATTTATCGTTCGCGGCGCTGCCGCCCTTCTCCTTCGCGTGCGCCTTCGCGCGAAGGTAATCCGGGAGCGCGAGGCCGGTGAGGCCGAGGAACCCGGCCTTGAGCGCGACGCGGCGGGTGTAGTGGGCGTGTGGGTTGGGCATGGCAGAATCCCGAACGGGGATGCGCGGGCGGGTGTCCGAAGGAGGGCCGTCAGATAGCTTACACCGCGTCGCCGGGAAATGCCTACTCGAAACCGGAAGCCGACGGCCGACCAGCCAGAGCGGGCAACGAAGGTTGACGTTCAGAACGGCGGGACGGGCGCGTCTCCTTTTAGGTGAGGTTATGAGTGGCTGGGAAGTCAAGAGGTGAATCGGCTTTTACTCCGACCCGCAACCGCCACAAACCCTGCCCCCACGCACGCCACGCCCCCGAGAGCGAGCAGGACCAGCGCCCGATCCTTTTGATGTTCGATCTCGGTGTAGGTTTGGGGGGTCACCTTGCGGCCTGCCCTGGTGTATTCCTCGCATTGCCGTTCCGCGTTCTTCGCAATGAGCCACTGCAACGTCCCTCCCAGGAAGAACGCAGAACAACAAGCGGCAACCAAAGTCAGAAGCGGAGTTCGCCAGCGGGATTGACGCCGTCGGCGACGAATAGGAACGTAATTCTCCTCTTCGTCAACGAGCGACTCTTCGACCGGGTTTGACGCCGGCAGTGGTGGCGGTTCGGCGGGCGTCGCAGCGGGTTTCTCGGCGTGTTGTTCAGAGTGACATTCATCGAGATCAAAAGGCTCCGGGGCAGTTGGATCCGGAAGAGTTTCGTGATTGCGCCCGGCCGGGACCGGATCGCGTTGCGGTGGCGTCGAAACTGGGGCGGAATCCGAATCGATTAAGATGCCTTCGAGAGGTCTGTCGGGCGGTGTGGGAACGATCACTCGCCGATTACATTTGGGGCACCGGATTTCCGTCGCCGCCTTCCGTTGACTGATTCGCAACCGCGCACGGCAAGCCGGACAAAGGAATTCAATGGGCGTCCTGGACTGCTTCTTCACAGGCGGGAGAGATGTTGCGGATACGAGTGGGCGTTGTTCTGCCTGAACCGTCGGCACTTGGATGGATGATTCGCAGTTGGGACACGCGAGTGTCGTTCCGGCTCGGTCGTCGCCAAGCGTCAATCGAGTGGCGCAACCAGGGCAGATGATGACGAATGCCATGCGAGATACCTGAGTCGATCACATCGGCCCAACTTCGGCGGCGCGACTGTTCATCTCGTTCGTGACCATTGTGATCCTGACACTAAAACCGTGTCAAGCGTCCATCGACTTATCTTCGGCGGGGATGGCGACCAAGTCGCAACACTCCCCGGCCTACCAACCACTCATGGCGCTCTTGCGCGCGCTGCGGGAGGAGGCGGAACTCACGCAGCGGGAGCTGGGTGAGTTGCTTGAGAAGCCGCAGAGTTGGGTTCACAACTGCGAGGTCGGAAACCGCCGTGTGGATGTTGCGGAGTTCGCAGCCTGGGCGATGGCTTGCCGAGTGGAACCGGCGACCGCGCTCTCACGGTTTCTCACCTTGAGTAACAGAACAGACAAGCCGCGACGAAGAGCGTCGCGGAAGGGCGATTCGGGATAGGGTGTCCACCCACGAATCTCTGTCGTTGGGTGCGTCACACCGAGCCGCGCGGCTCGACAAGCGGTGGGCATCGAAACTCGCGAAACTGCCGCCGATCCCGGTCGCCCCGCCGCCGCGAGAGGTGAAGCGGTAACGGACCTGGCACGCGGGCCGCGACTCCGATAACCTGATACTCGGTCGCACCGGGCCGCCGGGCACGGCTCGCTTCGGCCGCGGCCGAGGTCCGGTTGGTCCGTGGTCGCGAGCGGCGGGCCGGCGTGTGTGTGTGTGAGTGGCCGCCTTGGTCATCTTGGCCGCCTTGGGCGCGAAACGATAGGATTTCAAGGGGTTGGTCGAAGATGGCCACCTGGCCGCCTTGGGCCACCTTGGTGGTCGCCTCGGGCCGTCATTCTGACAACCGCTGACGTTCCACGTGGAACGGTCAGCGACACCAAAGGATTCCCTCTCGCGTTCGCCCACCCCGGTGGATAGAATCAACCCCGCTTACCCGACGGCACGGCCGACGCTCGCACCCGTCCCGCTCCCGACGACCGCCGTTCGTCCCATTCGCTTGGTTCTGTCGCCCGCCGACGGTTCGCCCACCGGTCCGCGGCCGACGCACGAGAGTAGAGTTCCCGAATGTCAGACCCCCGCAACAGCGCGCACGGCGTGCTGGAAATGCACCCGCGAGGCCACGGGTTCCTTCGCAACCCGGCCAAGAACTACCTCCCCACACCCAACGACGCGTATGTCCCCGGCCCGCTGATCCACAAACTGAACCTCGCCGAAGGCGTGATGCTCGCCGGCACCCTCGAACCGCCGCGCCGCGGGCAGGGGCCACGACTGGTGGCCGTCACACACATCGAGGGCGGCGACCCGAAGGCGTACCGCCGCCGCAACTGGGACGAACTCACCCCCGTCGATCCGACCAAGTGGCTCCGCCTCGAAACCGGCCCGGAGCCGCTCACCACCCGCGTCATGGACATGTTCACGCCCATCGGCATGGGCCAGCGCGGGCTGATCGTCGCCCCGCCGCGCACCGGCAAGACCGTCCTCCTCACGCACATCGCGCAAGCGGTCATGACCAACCACCCGAACGTTCACCTGATGATGCTGCTGGTGGACGAGCGGCCGGAAGAGGTGACCGATATCAAGCGGAGCATCGTCCGCAAGGCGAGCGAGGGCGACCCCAACGCCCCGCCGCCGGTGGAAGTGATCGCGTCCAGTTCCGACCAGAACACCGCGAGCCACACCCGCCTCGCGGAACTCGTGGTGGAGCGGGCCAAGCGGCTCACCGAGCAGGGCAAGGACACGCTGGTGCTGCTCGACAGCCTGACGCGGCTGGCCCGCGCGTACAACAAGACATCCGGCAGCGGGCGCACGATGTCCGGCGGCGTGGACTCGAAGGCGCTGGAGGTGCCCAAGCGCCTGTTCGGCGCGGCCCGCGCCTTCGACGAGGGCGGCACGCTCACCATCCTGGGCACCGCGCTCATCGAGACCGGCAGCCGGATGGACGAGGTGATCTTCCAGGAGTTCAAGGGCACCGGGAACATGGAACTGGTGCTGAACCGCGGGCTGGCGGAGCGGCGCGTGTACCCGGCGATCGACCTCGGCGCGTCCGGCACGCGCAAGGAGGAGCGGCTGCTGCCGGCGGAGATGCTGGAGCAGGTGACGCTGGTCCGCCGGAGCCTGATGCAGATGAAGCCGATCGAGGCGATGGAGGCGCTGGTGAAGCAGTTGGCGAAGACCAAGTCGAACGCCGAGTTCCTTGGCATGGTGAGCAAGTTCGTGCGGTGACGCGCGTCGCTTTCAACCGCGCATCCGCTTGCGTTCGGCCGTCGCACTAACGCGGGCGTCTCGTGCCGCGACCACCGCGCCAAGAATGCGCGCTGCAACCTCGCGGTTCGCGTCGAGGTAATCCCGCACGCCGCGGCGCACCGCGGGCTGAACGACGCGCTCGGCCTCGGGGCTGTTCAAACGCTCGCGCGTCGCGCCCCCGAACTGCGGGTCGCCGAGCCACACCGACACCACAGCGGTCAGCCCGGCGCGCAGGTCGCCGCCCTCGAACGTTCCCGCCCCCGGCCGGGTTGCGCCAATAAGGTCTCGCAGCCCGGCCGCGACGCCGGAACGCAAGCCGGAGTCGTGCGTGCCGCCCTGCGTCGTGAAGTAGTGGTTCGCGAACGACACCCGCAACTCCTCGTCCCCATCGCACCACTGCAACCCGACTTCATAGCGCACGCCCCGCTCTTCCCCACGAAGGGCGATCACGTCCGCGTGGAGCGGGCGCCGGTCTTCGTTGAGGAACTGCACGTACTCGCCGACGCCGTCGGCGAACTCGAACCCGTCGCGCGCGCCGCTGGCTTCGTCGGCGAAGGTGATGTTCACACCGCTGTGCAGGAACGCGAGCTGCCGGAGTCGGGCGCGGATCGCGTCGGAGTCGAACCGCGCGTCGCCGAAGATGAGCGGGTCCGGGCGGAACGCGACCGTCAGCCCGCGGTCGCCCGGCGGCCCGCCGGTCTGCACGGCCGCGTGCGTCACGCCCCGCCGGAAGATGTGTTGGTAGAGGCAGCCGTCGGAGCGGACTGCCACCCGCAGGCGCTCCGACAGCGCGTTCGCAATCGTGTAGGGTAAGTAGTCGCGGCCACCAGGGTACGGGCGGTACCCCCCGTGTCCGGGTCCGATCACGGCGAAGACGTGTTCGACTGCGATGTCGTCCGGAAGAGTGCGGCCGTCGTCGGCGACTTCGGCGGAGCCGTCCGCGTGAAGCGTGACGCGAACGGATCGTCCGTACCCGGCCACGCATTCCGCGAGCGAGTTCGTGACAAGCTCAAAGAGGATGAAGAACAGGCCGCGAGCGTCGGTGCTGCCGATGTACATCGCGGGCCGGCGACGAACCGGTTCCAAGCCGGAAAGGATTTGAACGTCCTCGGTCCGGTACACCGCGGGTCGGTTCTGGTCGGGGCACGCCATCCTGGTCCCCTCACTTCACCGGGAGTTCCAGCCGGAAGCACGCGCCGGGCGCGCCGTCCGCCGGGCGGTATGCCACCGTGCCGCCGAGCACCTCCGCCCACTGCTTCGCCAGCGCCAGGCCGAGGCCCGCACCGCCGGCGGTCGTCTCCGCCTTCGCGCCGCGGCGGAACGGCTTGAAGATCGACTTCCGCTCGCCCGCCGGAACGCCCGGCCCGCGGTCCTCCACCTCGAACACGACGCGGCCCGAACCGCCCGGCTTCGCCCACAGCCAGATGCGCGTGTCGGCCGCTTCACGCGTGTACTTGCGGGCGTTGTCGATCAGGTTCCCGACGATCTGGTGAACCATCACCGCGTCCGTGCGGACCTCCGTGTCGGCCGGCAGCGTCGAGATGACCACCAGTTCCTTGCCGTCGGTGCCGACGCGGTCCGTCCACGTGGTCCGCAACTGGTCGAGGAGTTCGCCCACCTTCACCGGCTTCATGTCGCCGTTGGCGCGGCGCTTCTCGAGCTTGGCGAAGTCGAGCACGTTGTCGATCAGCCGGTGCAGCCGGTCGGACTCGGTGGCGAGCGTGTTCAGGTACTCCTGCCGCTTCGCCTCGTCCTGAATCATGCCGGTCATCAGCAGGTCGATGTACAGGCGGAGTGACGTGAGCGGGGTGCGCAGTTCGTGCGTGACGGCCGACACGAACCGGATGCGGCGCTCGGCCAGATCGACGAGCGACCACCCGCTCAGGCCGACGGCCGCGAACGCGACCAGCGCCGCGACCCACGCCAGCACCAGCCCGAACCGCAGCGGCGTCCACCCGGCGGGCGGGAGCGCGGCCGTCGGGCCGGGGTCGAGTTGCACCGGCAGCGCGGTCATCGCGCGGTCGGGTGCCACGCCGGCCGCGTCCCTCACCGGTACGAGCGCCGCGTCCGGGAACAGGTCCTTCACCTCGTCCTTGAGCACCTGCTCCAGCTTCGCCCAGTCGAGGATCACGCCCTGGTAAACGGTCCGGCTGTCGATCTTCGCGACCCGCACGAGGACGAGTGTTTCGGTGCCGTCGGCGGCGGTGATCCACTGCGGGCGCATCGAGCCGAGGTGGATGTTCACCGCGGGCGGGCCGACGAGCGAGTTGTTCAGCGCGAAGTTGTTGGTCGCTTTCTGAAGGTTCGGCAGCGGGCGCTCCTCCGCGGGCGGCACGGGGCGCGGCGCGGCCGGGTTGCCCGTCGCGGCCACGACCACGGCCCACGCCGCGGCGACCGCGGGCGAGCGATCGTCCGCGCCGGGCGCGCGCTTCCGGTTGTCGTCAGCCTTCTGTTGAAGAGCGTCCACGTCGCGGCGGTGATCGAGACCCAGGATCAGCGCCGCAAGGTGCTCCGACAGCGTGCCGCGGGGGGGTCCCGCCTGAAGCGCCTCGCCGGCCTTCTCCTTCGCTGCCTCGTCCTTCTTCGCCTTATCGCCGGCCGCCGGTCCCTGCACGGGGAGTTGGTTGAGACCGTTGCCCAACGAGTTCTGGTACTGCCCCTGCCCCTTGTTGAAGTTGGGCATGGGGAAGTCGAGGCCGGCGTTCTTGGCCTCCTGTACGCCGCGGGAAATGGTCCCGGTGCGATTGCGGTATTCGAGCATCTGGCGCTCGTTTTCGGTCAGCGGCGGGAACCCGGCGCGACCGACCGCGCCGCCCACGGGCGGCGCGCCGGGCGGGAACGCGGCCGGCTTCGACGGCGGAGCCGGGACCGCGGGCACGGGCTGCGCGGCTTCCGCCTTTGGGCCGGACTGAGCGTCCTTGTATCGCAGGTTGCTCGCGACCGCGTCCCGACGCGACAGTTCCCAGCCGAACAGGCGGAAGCCGTCCGACGCCCGATCGAGCGGCGGCGTCCGGCCCGCGTCCGGCAGCGGTGGCGGCTTGGGTGTCGAGTCGATCAGCGGCACGAGCGCGACCGGTGCGACGGGCGAGACGGCGGGCGATTGCGGGTCGATCAGCGGCGCGGCGAACGCGCGGTCGTCGGCCGGGGTGGCGCGCTCGCGCGCGGCCAGCAGTTCGCACGTACCGGCCACCGGGTACCGGCCCTTCATCGCGGCGAGCACGGCCGCGCGGTCGGCGGTGGTGTTCCGCAGCGGCAGGTCCGGCCACGCGTCGGCCACGCGGTCGCGCGCGTCCGGCGCGAGCACCTGCGGCGACTCCCACCCGGCGACCGGATCGAGCTGGACGTGCAACTTCATCCAGTCGGGCAGCGGCGCGGCCAGGAGCGGCGTCGGGCCGGCGGTGGACCCGGTGGCGGGATCGGCGGAGGTGTAGTGGTAGAACGGGCGACTGTCCTCGACGCCGAGCGCGGGCAACATGCGCCCGTCGAGGCGCCAGAGCGCGACGCGCAGGTTGTTGCCGAGTTCGGCCCGCGCGGCGGCCTCGCGCTGGGCCTGTTCCACGCGCAGCGCGACGACGGTCAGCCAGCCCAGGCCGGCGAACACGAGGGCGGCGAACAGGAAGAACGTGATAGGCCCGCCGACCGGGCCGAGCAACCTGCGGGACATTTCGCTTACTCCACCGCGTTACCGCGGCTTGCCGGAAGTGGCCGCGGTCGCGGCTTCCTCCGGGACAGTCAGGGCCGGGCCGGCCATGTACCCGTGCGCCCGAACCGTGACAATGGCCTCCGGCTGGTCGTCGTCGCCGGCCGGGTCTTTGAGCTTGGCCCGCAGTCGGGCCACGTGCATATCGACCGCCCGCGTTTCCAGACCGGCGGTGCCGATGCCCCACACGCGGGAGAGCAGCTCCTCGCGGGACACCGCCCGCTCGCGGTTGCACACCAGGTACTTCAGCAGCGCCGTTTCGGTCTCGGAGAGGTCGGCACGCGCGCCGTCCGACCACCGAATCTCGCGGCGGTGCAGGTCGATGGTGCCGCTGCCCACCTCGACCAGCCGCACGTCGGGCACCGGCTTCATCGTGCGGCGCAGGATCGCCTCGACGCGGGCGATCAGTTCCTTCGCGGAGAACGGCTTCACGACGTAGTCGTCGGCGCCCATCTTCAGCCCGCGAACGCGGTCGTCCTCGCTGCCCCGCGCCGTCAGCAGGATGACCGGGCGCGCCGGATGGGTGCGGCGGAGTTCGCTGAGTACTTCCAGCCCGTCGCGCCTGGGCAGCATGATGTCGAGCAGCACCAGATCGACGCCGGCGGACGCGGCCTCGCGCAGGCCCACCATGCCGTCGGCCGCCTCGGTCACCTCGTACCCGCTCAGCCGCAGGGCGTCGGACACGCCCCGGCGGATGGCCGGCTCGTCTTCCACGACCACGATTCGCGCCTTCGGCATAGGGTCACCAGTGTGCGATGTCTGAACGGAGCCACTAGTAAGACGACGAACGGGGGCGTTACGTTTGACACTTGGGAGCGCGAGAGGCGTATTGTTGTGCCGCCCTCTCCGAGCGCGGCACAACCGAAGACGGCCTCACTTCGCCAGGAACCCGCCGATGTTCACGTTCTTGTCCAGTTCCATCTTGAACTCGTAGTCGATGACCATCGCCTTCTCGCCGTGCTGCTTCGGGTCGATGGTCACGTCCCACCGCAGGATGCCGCGGGTCTTCTCGTCGCGGACGTACAGCGGGTCGGTACTCAGTTCCGGCTTCGGGTTCAGCACGTTGATGGCGAGCGTCATGGCCGTCTCCGCGTGCGGCGTGCGGTCCCACACCTGCACCGGCACCGCCCCGCTCTTGTAGCTCGTCAGCATGATACGGTACTTGAACGTGAGCACCTGGTTCCCGCCCTGTGTGGTCCGCGTCTTGTCCACCAACTGGCGCGACACCTGCAACTGCGGATCGACGCCGAAGCCGACGGTGAACGGCTTGCCCGCGGCCACCAGCGGCAGCCGCGTCTGGCCGACGAAGTCGCCGCCGAGGTACATGGTCGCGTCGCCGGGCAGTAGCACGTACTCGCTGTTGTTGGCGAGGTCCGCGAGCCGGTACACGTTCGGCGTGAGGACCGGCACCGCCTTGTAGTAGAACTTCGGCGTCAGGTCGATCTTGGCGATCTCGATCACCTGCTCGTCGTTGCGGCTCGGGATGGTGAGCTTCGTGGGAAGCTTGTACGTCACGCTCGGCCCTTCGCCAACGGCGCCGGCCGGGGCCGCGGCGGAAATCAGTTCGTCCTTACCGGCGACGAGGTCGCGGAACTGTTCGAGCGCCGCCGCGTTGTTCGCGAGGTCGCCCGCCGCCTGTTCCTTATTGTCGCGGTAGTTCTGGGCCACCTGGGAGCGCAGATCCTTCGACAGCTTTTCGAGGTCGCGGGCGTACGCGGTGGCGCTGGGCATCCCGCCGGCACCGCCGCCGGGGCCGGCACCGGGCTTCATCGGCGGGACCGGGATGCCGGTGGCCGGATCGACCGGCACCGCCGCGACCGCGCCGACCGGGCTGACGTTGATCGACAGCGCCTTCAAGTCCGGCGGGGCCGCGTTCAACAGCGGCTGCGCGGTCGAAAGCGTGATCTGAACGTTCACCCAGTCCTCGCCGGTCTTCTGGTCGATCGCACCCTGGTACTCCACCGTGACCGGGTCTTTATCTTTACCGGACGCGCGGAACTTGTACTGCGGGCGCCACGCCGCGTTGCTCACGAGGTAGTTGAGCTTCACCGCGCCGGCCCCGGCCTTCTTGTCGAGCAGGATCACCGCGTCCCGCTCGGTGCGGACCGAGCCGCCGGACTTCTCGCCCAGCAGCCGCGTGGTGAACGCGACCTTCGCCTGCACCTCTTCGAGCTGCTGCTTGACCAGAAGTTGCTCCTTCGTCCGCTTGGTGCGGTCGTCCTGCACGAACTTCGCCATCGCGATGATCTTCTCCGGGTCGAGCTGGCCCTTGTCGGTGACGTGTTCGAGCGACTTCGCGGTGAACCCTTCGAGCTTGTCGAGCAGCTTCAGGTTCTCGCCCATCGCCTTGAGGTCCGCCTCGAAGCCCTGCGCCTTACCCTGGAGCGACTTGATTTCGGTGTCGAGCTTGCGGACCTCCTCGCGGGTGTCCTCGGCGATGGCCCGCGTGCGGAACCGGACGCTGAGTACGCGGATGTTGTCGTTCCCCTCGGCGTAGAGCGAGCTTTGCATGGTGAACGGCGGCATCGGCGAGACGACGACTTCGGTCAGCCCGGCGGCCTCGGGCACGGTGACTTCGCGGGTGACGAGCGCGGTGTTCGAGTACACGGTGACCGCGGTCACCTTGCTCGGCGCGGTCTTCACCGGCTCGACCTTCTCGTCGGCGGACCGGCCGGACGAGGCGAACAGCACAAGCCCGAGCGTGAGCAGGGAGAGGCGGGGGAACATGGCAACTCCAGTGGGGTGGCGAGCGGCGCGGCGTCAGCCCGCCGGTGTTACTTGGGTGCGTTCGCGAGCTTGATGTCGAACTTGCCGAGGAAGTACATCGCGCCTTCGGGGATCAGGCTGTCGCGGCTCTATGGGGAGCAGCGCGAGTTGCCCGGTCACGATCACTTCCTTGCCGTCGAACTGTGCCGGCGTTTGCTTCATCAGCTTCCACTCGCCCTCGGTCGCGTACACCCAGACGCGCGTCTCTTCCACGTCGGAGCCGCTCTTGCGCTTCACGGAGACGTAGACATTCGTGCCGTCTTGAAGGAGGACGCCGCGAACCTCGGCCTTGATCTCGCCGGTCGGGGCCGGCGTCGCGGCGGTGAGCTGCGCGTACCAGCCGATCTTCGCGACGTGATTGAACCCGGTGCCGGCGCGGCTCGGGTTGAAGACCTGTTGCGACCTCATGCCGGTGAGCGTGTACTTCGTCTGCCCCTTCTCGCCCGGCTCGCTGACGAGGTGCGCTTCGTAGGTATCCTTGCCGCTCAGGAAGGTAATCGTCTTGCCGTTCCAGGTGCCGGCCACGTCGGTGCCGAGCAGCACGCCGGCGAACTTCCCGTCCTTCACGTCCTTGACGACGAGGTCGCCCTTCGTGCCGTCGATATTGGCGGCCCACGTGCCGGCCGGCAGGTCCGCGGCGCGGACGGCTGAGGTGAGCGCGAGGGAAGCCACGAGTGCGAGCGCGAGTCGTGTGAACATGGAAGTCTCCTCGTATTGGATTGGACGAGCGGCGCG